>NZ_MQVK01000029.1:0-3230 GCF_002002385.1 Vibrio sp. SALL6 | reverse complement strand
AAACACCAAAATAACACATTCAAGTGTTCTTGGAATTTGAGTCCGGCAAAATCGAGTCTGCATCATGTATAAAAATTGCAGACAACTTTGGTGACTTGTTCATCAACTCGAAACTCCTTCGGGTTGTATGGTTAAGTGACTAAGCGTACACGGTGGATGCCTTGGCAGTCAGAGGCGATGAAAGACGTAGTAACTTGCGATAAGCCCAGATTAGGTAGTAACAACCATTTGAGTCTGGGATTTCTGAATGGGGAAACCCACGTGCATAAGCACGTATCCTTACCTGAATACATAGGGTAAGGAGGCGAACCGGGGGAACTGAAACATCTAAGTACCCCGAGGAAAAGAAATCAACCGAGATTCCGAAAGTAGCGGCGAGCGAAATTGGACTAGCCCTTAAGCTTTACACGCGTTAGACGAACGGTCTGGAAAGTCCGACGATACAGGGTGATAGTCCCGTAGTTGACGACGTGTGTTCAGTGAAATCGAGTAGGGCGGGACACGTGATATCCTGTCTGAATATGGGGGGACCATCCTCCAAGGCTAAATACTACTGACTGACCGATAGTGAACCAGTACCGTGAGGGAAAGGCGAAAAGAACCCCTGTGAGGGGAGTGAAATAGAACCTGAAACCGTGTACGTACAAGCAGTAGGAGCAGGCTTTGTCCTGTGACTGCGTACCTTTTGTATAATGGGTCAGCGACTTATATTCAGTGGCAAGGTTAACCATCTAGGGGAGCCGTAGGGAAACCGAGTCTTAACTGGGCGTTCAGTCTCTGGATATAGACCCGAAACCAGGTGATCTAGCCATGGGCAGGTTGAAGGTTGAGTAACATCAACTGGAGGACCGAACCGACTAATGTTGAAAAATTAGCGGATGACTTGTGGCTAGGGGTGAAAGGCCAATCAAACCTGGAGATAGCTGGTTCTCCCCGAAAGCTATTTAGGTAGCGCCTCGGACGAATACTACTGGGGGTAGAGCACTGTTAAGGCTAGGGGGTCATCCCGACTTACCAACCCTTTGCAAACTCCGAATACCAGTAAGTACTATCCGGGAGACACACGGCGGGTGCTAACGTCCGTCGTGGAGAGGGAAACAACCCAGACCGCCAGCTAAGGTCCCAAATTACTACTAAGTGGGAAACGATGTGGGAAGGCTCAGACAGCCAGGATGTTGGCTTAGAAGCAGCCATCATTTAAAGAAAGCGTAATAGCTCACTGGTCGAGTCGGCCTGCGCGGAAGATGTAACGGGGCTAAGTAGTAAACCGAAGCTGCGGCAATATACTTTTGTATATTGGGTAGGGGAGCGTTCTGTAAGCGGTTGAAGGTGTGTGGTAACGCATGCTGGACGTATCAGAAGTGCGAATGCTGACATGAGTAACGATAAAGGGGGTGAAAAACCTCCTCGCCGGAAGACCAAGGGTTCCTGTCCAACGTTAATCGGGGCAGGGTAAGTCGACCCCTAAGGCGAGGCCGAAAGGCGTAGTCGATGGGAAACGGGTTAATATTCCCGTACTTCTTACAATTGCGATGGGGGGACGGAGAAGGCTAGGTGGGCCTGGCGACGGTTGTCCAGGTTCAAGTGCGTAGGCTTAAGAGTTAGGTAAATCCGGCTCTTTTTAAGGCTGAGACACGACGTCGAGCACCTACGGGTGTGAAGTCATTGATGCCATGCTTCCAGGAAAAGCCTCTAAGCTTCAGATTGTAAGGAATCGTACCCCAAACCGACACAGGTGGTCGGGTAGAGAATACCAAGGCGCTTGAGAGAACTCGGGTGAAGGAACTAGGCAAAATGGTACCGTAACTTCGGGAGAAGGTACGCTCTTGATGGTGAAGTCCCTTGCGGATGGAGCTGACGAGAGTCGCAGATACCAGGTGGCTGCAACTGTTTATTAAAAACACAGCACTGTGCAAAATCGTAAGATGACGTATACGGTGTGACGCCTGCCCGGTGCCGGAAGGTTAATTGATGGGGTTAGACTTCGGTCGAAGCTCTTGATCGAAGCCCCGGTAAACGGCGGCCGTAACTATAACGGTCCTAAGGTAGCGAAATTCCTTGTCGGGTAAGTTCCGACCTGCACGAATGGCGTAATGATGGCCACGCTGTCTCCACCCGAGACTCAGTGAAATTGAAATCGCTGTGAAGATGCAGTGTACCCGCGGCTAGACGGAAAGACCCCGTGAACCTTTACTACAGCTTGGCACTGAACATTGACCCTACATGTGTAGGATAGGTGGGAGGCTTTGAAGCACGTACGCCAGTATGTGTGGAGCCGTCCTTGAAATACCACCCTTGTAGTGTTGATGTTCTAACGTCGACCCCTTATCGGGGTTGCGGACAGTGCCTGGTGGGTAGTTTGACTGGGGCGGTCTCCTCCCAAAGAGTAACGGAGGAGCACGAAGGTGGGCTAATCACGGTTGGACATCGTGAGGTTAGTGCAATGGCATAAGCCCGCTTGACTGCGAGAATGACAATTCGAGCAGGTGCGAAAGCAGGTCATAGTGATCCGGTGGTTCTGAATGGAAGGGCCATCGCTCAACGGATAAAAGGTACTCCGGGGATAACAGGCTGATACCGCCCAAGAGTTCATATCGACGGCGGTGTTTGGCACCTCGATGTCGGCTCATCACATCCTGGGGCTGAAGTCGGTCCCAAGGGTATGGCTGTTCGCCATTTAAAGTGGTACGCGAGCTGGGTTTAGAACGTCGTGAGACAGTTCGGTCCCTATCTGCCGTGGGCGTTGGAAGATTGAAGGGGGCTGCTCCTAGTACGAGAGGACCGGAGTGGACGAACCTCTGGTGTTCGGGTTGTGTCGCCAGACGCATTGCCCGGTAGCTAAGTTCGGAATCGATAACCGCTGAAAGCATCTAAGCGGGAAGCGAGCCCTGAGATGAGTCTTCCCTGATACTTTAAGTATCCTAAAGGGTTGTCGGAGACTACGACGTTGATAGGTCAGGTGTGTAAGTGCTGTGAGGCATTGAGCTAACTGATACTAATTGCCCGTGAGGCTTAACCATACAACACCCAAGGGGTTTTGATGGACTCGAAGCAAGAACAGAATTGAATGTGTAGAGAACACAGAAACAGCTTTCCGAATTAAAGAATTTGCTTGGCGACCATAGCGTTTTGGACCCACCTGACTCCATTCCGAACTCAGAAGTGAAACGAAATAGCGCCGATGGTAGTGTGGGGTTTCCCCATGTGAGAGTAGGACATCGCCAGGCTTT
>NZ_MQVK01000028.1:0-176395 GCF_002002385.1 Vibrio sp. SALL6 | reverse complement strand
TTGCTGTTGCTGTTGCTGTTTCAGTTTCTCCTCCACAACCGACAGGTTTTTCTTCGCTGCTTCAAAATCAGGATTTTCTTTAAGCAGCTTTTTGTATTGCTCAGCAGCGTCTTCTAACTGACCATTTTGCGCTAACGAGTTCGCTAGGTTATAGCGGCCGATTTGTGATGGGTCATTTGAAAACGCTTTAATGGCCGCTTCGTAATCGCCAGTTTGGTAACTTGCCGCGCCTTGCCAACTTGGGTCAGTGAACAGGTTTTTGGCTTGTTCATATTCTCCCTGTTTATAGAGATTAGCCGCTTTCTGATCGGCATTTAAGAACGGGTTGGCTTGTGCGTCTGGTGTCCAAGTTATTGGAAGCAGCGCAGCGACAAATACCCAAATTACACCACGGCGGAACAGGAAAACGGTAGGCAGTAGCAGTAGAGGCAATAGCCAAAATCCACCATTCAAACGTGAATCGGTTTTGACTTCTAGGCTCTGTTTTGCTGCCAAGTTGTTCCCAGTATTATTCGTGTACGCTGCGATGCTATCCACGTCTCGGTTGTTGTGCTGAATAGGAACAAACATACCGCCCGTCTTGTTGGCTAGCGTTTGTAGGTTTTTCAGGTGTGTTTTGGCAACAACGGTCGAGCCTTGCGTGGTCTTAAGAAGCGAGCCGTCGGGTAGGGCAATCGGTGCGCCGTTTGCCGTGCCGATTGCAAGAACCGAGACTCGTATGTTTTTACCTTTAACTAAATTCAGAGAGCGTGCCAATTCTGAATCATCAAGATCATCGGCAAGAACCACAATGTCTCCTTGGTTTGCACCTGCTTGTGAAAATTGACTTAACGCCAATTCGATCGCAGCAGGGAGGTTCGAGCCTTGGAATGGCATCAGCTCTGGCGACAAGTTCTCGATGATACCTGCTAGCGTACTAGCATCCGTCGTTAGCGGACTCAAGCTGTAAGCATCGCCTGCATAGGCGATCAATCCAGTCGCCCCCTCTTTCCACTTCGGCAACAAGTCCAACGCTTTGTAACGTGTTTGAGTAAGGCGATTGGGTTTGATGTCGCTGGCGTACATCGAGCGAGACATATCTAGCACTAGCATGCGATTTTGGCTTAGCTCGAAGCTTGGACGTGTATTTGATTGCCAGCTCGGCCCAGCGAGCGCTACGCAGGCAATCGCCCAAGCCAAGCCCCAAATCGTAAAATAAGGTTTGGACTGGGTGGTCTTCCCAAGCATTTTGGCGAGGTGCGGGGCAATCAGCGCGGATTTTTTCGCTCTAAATTTTTGATTAATCAGGAGTACGAAGGGGATTGCTATCAGTCCCAGTAACCAATATGGGTTAAGGAAAGTAAACTCAGCCATGTTTTCTCCTTAGCAGGAACAACAACATAGAAAGCACTAAAGCTGCACTCAATGGGTATGGGAACCATTCGGACTGAGGCCGCCAAGTTTGGGTGTCGCTTGATACAGGTTCCAGTTTGTTGATTGTGTCGTAGATCTTTTCAAGTTGTTCGGCATCTCGCGCACGGAAGTACTGCCCGCCAGTCATTTCTGCAATCTTCGTGAGCGTTTGTTCATCAAGGTCGGCTGCGGTGTCGACCTTACGAGTCATAAAAAAGTCTTTCACCATCATTTCGCCAGCACCTACGCCGACGGTATAAATAGTGGCATTGTATTTCTTCGCAATCTCAGCCGCTTCGATTGGATCTAACACACCAGCGGTGTTACTGCCGTCACTGAGCAAAATCATCACGCGCTGGGGCGCATCGCTATCGACAAAGGTTTTTGTTCCTAAGCCGATACCATCGCCAATTGCGGTTCGTTGACCAACTAGGCCAATTACGGTTTGCTTGATTTGTTGGATAACGGTTTGTCGGTCAGCCGTCAGTGGCGTTTGTAAGTACGCGTGGTCACCAAATAGAACTACTCCAAGCCGATCACCTTTTCGCTTCGCGACAAAATCTGATAGCACTTTTTTCACGGCAGAGAGTCGGTCGATGTACTCGCCATCTAAGTTCATGTCCTCTTTTTGCATGGAACCTGAAAGGTCAACCACCAGCATTAAGTCTCGGTACTTAGGTTGAAACTCGATAGGTTCACCAAACCAAACTGGTCTCGCACAAGCGACGACCAATAATGTCCAAACGCCTACAGCTAACGATTTTTGTAGCCATTGTTTAGGTTTACGGCTGTTTTTGCTTTCTGGCAAATACGCCAGTTTGATTTCTGCTTGTCGAGTTTCTTCAGGAAGAAGCTTGTAAATCAGCAGAGGTAAGGGCAACAAAAAAAGTGCCCACCACCAGACAAATTCAATGTTTAACCATTGGGAAAGGTCTGTCATGAGTGTTTGCTCAGTCACGGGTGTTTGCCTTTTTCTTCGGTGGCAAAGCGTGAGTTATCCAAAAGGCACAATCGTCGATCAAATCTTGATGTTGCTCTTGAGGCGACTTTTGATATAACGCGGCTTGCCACTGTTGTTGTTTGTCTACGAATCGAGTCTCTTTGGTATGACTGTCGAGAAATTCATACCATGCCATTCCAGTTAACGGGGCGATGTCTTCACGTGGGAAGTAACTCAATGCGGCTTGACGCAGAATTTCCAGAGCAGAGGAAGGCGTATGAGGTGTGACTGATTGAGTCAAAAGCTTTAATGCCGTTTTTTTGGCAAGTAAGCGCTTTTTACGCCATTTTGCATACAAATATACACCTAAAACAAAAAGAACGATCGCCGCAAGCATTGCCCACCATCCCCACGCAAGTGGGAACCAATCCGGAGCGTTCGGCAAAATCAAAGGTTCAAGGTTTAGGCTTTGGTTGTTTGTTGTCATTATTACTGCTTTATTGAAAACTGCTTTGTAAGGCCTGTTAGCTTAATTGCTGAATCAAAGGCCAACCACTTGATAGTGTGTTAAATGGAATAGCCATCGAATGACACTGTTGTTTGATGGATTCTTGGTGTTGAGTAAAGTGTGTTTCGAGCGCTTTTCTTTGTCCTGTTGAGCCGAAGTTGAACCATTGGCTACGACGACCATCAGAGGCTTTTGCTTGGCCACGAAAGTCGGTCTCTCCTCTTTCCAATGGGTCGTAAAACTGAATGGCTCTCACGCTGTTGTGTTGTTTAAGGCGACGCAGTTGCGTTAGCTCTCTTTCTTCTACATGTGCAAAGTCACTGAGTAGAATCAGTTCACTGCCTTTTGGCGTGAGTGTGTGGAGTGTTTCTAAAACTTGCGAATATGGCATTGTGCGAGTCTCATGATTTGGATCTTGAGTCAACTGCGCGTTATGGGTATCAACGATAGCATTGAGAATCCGTAGCCCCTGTTTTTGCAAAGAGGAAGGGCGAAATTCTAAGCATTGATGTCCATCATCAATCACCGCGCCAATACGATCCTTTTTGGCTAATGTGAGCCAAATAAGAACACTGGCGAAATGAGCGAGTTGTACGGACTTCAATACGTACTTTGAGCCAAAGTGAAGGCTTGAGCTGAGGTCGAGATACAAAATCACCGCTTGTTCTTTGTCTTCCGCAAACAATTTAGTGTGCGCTTTTCCGGTGCGCGCTGTGACTCGCCAGTCGATGCTGCGAATGTCATCTCCGGCTTGATACTGGCGCACTTCCATAAAGTCCATACCACGACCTTTTTGTCGGCTCGTATGGTTGCCGCTCATCTGCGACCAAATGCTTTGTGCCGGTGGCAACCAACGTACCGACTGCGTGCGATATTGAAGCAGTTCTTCCAGTGTTAATGTCACCCCATTCGCATGAGGCGGTAATGGATGGTTTGCAGACATGTCACTCACCCGCTTTATGCGCTGCCAACCAAGCTTAGCAACTTATCGATGACTTGATTTGCCGTTACGCCTTCTGCTTGAGCGTGGTAGCTGAGCAATAATCGGTGACGTAACACTGGGTACGCCATTGCTTGGACATCTTCAGGAGAGACAAAATCACGACCTGCTAACCAAGCATGAGCACGAGCGCATCGGTCAAGGGCGATGGTTGCACGCGGACTGACACCCATTGCTAGCCATTTATCCAACTCACTGTCGTATTCGCTTGCTTGGCGTGTTGCCATCACCAAACGCACAATGTATTGCTCAATGGTTTCTGCCATGTGGATGTCGAGTACTTCTTGGCGCGCGGTGAAGATGTCTTGCTGACTCAAGCTCGGGCGTTCAATAGAGCATTCACCTTTCGCTTCACCACGATTGATCCGCAAGATCGCTAATTCATGTTCTGCATCTGGGTAATCCACTTCTAAGTGAAGCAAAAAGCGATCGAGCTGAGCTTCTGGAAGAGGGTAAGTACCTTCCTGTTCTATCGGGTTTTGCGTCGCCATGACCAAGAATAGCTCAGGCAGCGCGTAGGTGTGGCGACCTGCGGTCACTTGCTTTTCTGCCATCGCTTCAAGCATTGCGGCTTGCACTTTGGCTGGCGCACGGTTGATTTCATCAGCAAGAATGAGTGAATTGAAAATCGGCCCAGATTGGAATGTGAACTCGCCAGTTTCTGGGCGGAAAATATCCGTACCGGTTAAATCGGCAGGCAGCAAATCTGGGGTGAACTGAATGCGATGGAAGTCGCCTTCTACGCAATCAGACAGTGATTTTACGGCGCGAGTTTTAGCAAGTCCCGGAGGACCCTCAACCAAAATATGCCCGTCAGCAAGAAGGGCGATCAACAGTTGTTTAACCAGATCATGCTGGCCAATGATCTGAGACTCTAAATAGTGCTGAAGAGTTTCGAAGTTTGATTTATGCATGCTTTGGACTCTCGATATCCATTTGATTTTCGTTTTGAGTATTGGTCATTGCCAATCAGGAAAAAGTTCCTGTTCGCTCTCGAAATTTATCTTTTCAATATTGGGGCAAAGAAAAGGATTGCAAGCGAAGAAAAACGCTGAAAGTGCTTGAATGACAGGGTGTTACATTTATTTTGCATAAGATAGTGAGAAATACCTCTAGTTTTGTTCGCTCAGGTCGATATAGGTTCCATGCTGTGTATGTCACAGAGATATGCACCTGATAGCCACTATCTAGGATGCCAATAACAAGTGATTCTTTTAAAAGGTCCGAATATGTTGAAACTTCATTCTCTGAGTATCAAACAAAAGGTTGTACTTGGTATTACTTTTGCTGTTCTTGCATCAACCATTATCGTTGGTGTGATGGCTCAACGCCATGCGAGAGACGTGTTAAGTCACCGCCTGATTGATATTGAGTTGCCAGCCATGCTGCAACAAATTAATACTGAAATTGACCGCGAAGTTGTGCAAATGCAGCAAGCGGCGAAGCAACTAGCAACAAACGAATTTGTTGTCGAAGCGCTAAAAAATACTGATCACCCACAGTTTTCTGAAACGCAGCTTGTTCAGCAGCTAAACAACATCAAATCTCAGTATGGATTGAATGACGCATCGGTCGCAAACCGTAAAACGGCGTACTACTGGAACCAAAATGGTTTCTTGCGTCAGCTAAACCATTCGCAAGACGCGTGGTTCTTTGGTTTCACCTCTTCGGGTCGCGAAACATCAGTGAGTGTTTTCCAAGAAGCTAATGGTGAAGTGAAAATGTTCACTAACTACCAAGACTTAAACGGTATCTCGATGTCGGGTCTATCTAAGTCGATGGATGACATGGTGTCACTTCTAAACAGCTTCCAAATTGAGGACACAGGTTACGTGTTCTTAACGAATGAAAAAGGTGACATTCAAATTCATCGTCAACAAGGCAAAAACAAAACGTCGATTGCGCAGCTTTTTGGCAGCAACGCGAATCAACTGCTGAACAAAAACAGCTTCAACCTAATTAATGTCGAGTTTGAAGGTAAGGACAATTTCATCGCGAGTTTGTATGTGCCATCAATGAACTGGTTTGTTATTGGCGTCGTGCCTGTTGACGAAGTGTTTGCTGACCTCAATGCAACTGGCCAAAAAATGATGATCACAACCATTGTAGTGGCGTTGGTGTTCATTTTGATGGGCGTATTGCTTGCAAACAGTATCACTAAGCCAATTCGTTTGATTGCAGATCGCTTTACCGATCTTGGCCAAGGCGAAGGTGATTTATCACAGCGTATTGAAATTCGTGGCAATGATGAAATCGCGCAACTTTCTAAAGGTTTCAACGGATTTATTGAGAAAATCCACGCAACTATGAAAGAGGTATCTTTGACGAGCGGTGCACTGAGTCAAGCGGCAGACAGCGTGTCGAGCAAAGCAACGTCAACGTACGATAATAGCCAAGAGCAACGTGACCAGACGATTCAAGTGGTTGCAGCGATCAACCAAATGGGTGCGACGATCAGTGAAATTGCGTCTAACGCAGCGACGGCAGCCGATACTGCAAACCAAGCGTCTGATAATACTCAGACGGGTCGTGAAGTTGTGATGAAAGCGAAAGAAGTGATCAGCCGTCTTGCTGACGATGTGGAAACGACGAACATTGTTGTGACACAGCTTGCTTCTACAACGAAAGACATCGGCTCTATCCTAGGTGTAATCCGCGATATCTCTGAGCAAACAAACTTGTTGGCATTGAACGCAGCGATTGAAGCGGCACGCGCAGGTGAGCAAGGTCGAGGCTTTGCGGTAGTTGCAGATGAAGTTCGTAACCTAGCGTCGCGCACTGCCGATTCAACGGAAGAGATTCAACGTATGATCAACCAGCTTCAAAGTGATGCTCAGGATGCAGTAAGCGCGATGGAAGCTGGCAAAGCGGTCACATTTGAGGGTGTGGCTTCGACGGATGAAGCAGTAGAAGTGCTGGTGAATATCTCTGAGCGCATTACGGATATCTCCGATCGAAACACGCAAGTTGCGACGGCAACGGAAGAGCAATCTACCGTGGTTCATACGATCAATCAGAATATTGAAGAAATCAACGCAATCAACGAGATGACAACTGCAACGGCGGAAGAGTTGGCTGGCGCAAGCCGCGATCTTCAAGAGCTTTCATCTCGCCTAGATAAGATGGTTGGTAGCTTCAAACTCTAGAGTTGGATAGAATAGACGAAGTTGAACAGTTTAATGACTATATTTAGGTAAGTACTATGAACGACTTCGAAAAAGAACTAGCGCAGATTTCTCAAGAAGCTGCAGAGGAGCCAGAAGTAAAGCTGCCTTCGCTAGAAGAGCAAAAAGCCATTGCGGCTGAGCTTAAAAAGCTAGAAGCAGAAGGTAAGTTAACGCCAGAAATTTTGGAGCAATACTTCGGCAAGTTTAATCAGAAAAATTCTGTTCCGGTTCATTAATAAAAAGGGAGTGTTTACTCCCTTTTTTCATTTGTAAAATTCATCATTCCTTCAATTTACTAAGTCACAAGCACGACTTCTACTCATCATTTTCTAATCGGATAGCTTTTCTCTACCATTTCTCCCTACATCATGTTGTGACTTAAAAATTATTGACACTTCAATAGTTTACTAATTAGTACTAGGGATTTTCATACTTGACAATGCTCCCGCTCTATCTACTCTATTGCATATTTCAATCTAAACTACTAAAGGAATGCGAGCAGGATGGAGCATCAAACTACAAGGAATGTCATCTTAATTACGGAGGGCAGCCTACAGTCATCTCTCTTAAAGGATGTTTTGGAAACGAAGCTCGGTATTAACGTTCTACTGATCACTCCCGAAAATCTTGCTAGCCCATTTGTTAGAAATCGACCTATATCAGCGATTGTCCTAGATTACAGCGTTATCACAGATGAAGTGTTTGCTCGTTATATGGAATTTAAAACCCCCAATTTAACTGGAACGCTTGAAATCCTCATCAACTGCGACAAATCTATCTCAACGGATGAGCTCTTTGTCTGGCGTTCACTTGCCGGCATTTTCTATACCTCAGACGATATACAAACCTTACAAACGGGCATTGACAAGGTGCTCCAAGGCGATATGTGGTTCAGTCGTAAATTCGCACAGCAGTACATTACTCACCTGCGTCGTCATAGCAGGCCAATTAATAAGAACGTTCCGGCAATATTGACCAAACGGGAACAACAGATCATTACGTTTTTATCTATGGGGGCCTCTAATCAACAAATAGCTGAGCAGTTATTTGTAAGCGAAAATACGGTTAAAACGCATCTTCACAATATTTTTAAAAAGATTGATGTAAAAAACAGAGTGCAAGCGCTGATTTGGGCGAAAGAAAATATATCAGAACAATCTATAGCAGTTGTTTGATTTTATAAAAATCGATGTCTGACTAATTTAGTGCATACTCATATTTAGTCAAAAATAGATCATGTTAAAAGTGTTTCTTTTATGAGAAACACTTTTTTTGTTTCTATTTTTAATAAATTAATAATTCAAAAAAGTAGCAAATAACTTTACTCTGTTGTCTAGCACTTAGATATGAACTTGAGTGCTGACGATTAACTACGAATTTAATAATGTTAAGTTAATGAAAGTATGAGAAACATTATGGAACAGTACACGGAAAAGCCTGAAATCCTAATGCTCACTCAACAAAGTTTACAGAGTGAAAACTTTAAGGAAATGCTTTCTAGAAATACAGGAACAAAGATAACGATCATCGATGCTAAAAACCCTAGCTACCATGAACTCATCCCTGAACGTTATTTTTTATTGGTTGATTTCTCAGTTGATACGCCATCTGACACTTTAGTTTACTTGAAGGATAGCCGCAAAGTGCTAGGTACAATCATGCTTAATCTGGGTTACGACTTAGATACTGAAGAACTTGCATCTTGGCCTCATGTAAAAGGTATATTTGGCCCAGGGGATTCAATGGAGAAAGTGTGCCAAGGGTTAAGTGCCATTATTAAAGGAGATAATTGGCTATCAAGAAAATTGCTGGATCAATTGGTAAATTATTACAAAGGAAAAGAATCGAATAACGTTGTAGAGCCTGCGATTGAAGTAGAACTGACACGGCGTGAAATACAAGTTCTGAAAATGTTGAAAGAAGGCGGTTCAAATATGGAAATAGCTGATTCACTATTTATCAGCGAACATACGATTAAATCGCATCTATACAATATTTTTAGAAAGTTAGAAGTAAAAAATAGGACGCAAGCCACAAGTTGGGCGAAAAGAAACCTCTAGTACTAGGAATAACTACATGTAATAAAAAGAAAATAATAGATAAAGTACTAAGTTTTATTTTTATAATAATAAGGTCAGTCAAAAATATCATCCCATATTCAAACTTATTCCTATCGGATTGGCTATTAGACTTCTCATGTCTGGAACGAATCTCATCAGACGTGGAATAAAAGGTCTATTCAATAAATAAGCCAAGAGGGAATAAAAATGAGCACAAGTGACAATGACACGTATTTAGGCGATGCAGGCGCAAACAACGATATCGCTGATTTCGATGGCGGTGATGATCTGTTTATCGGTTATGGCGGTAATGATTCGTTTGTTGGTGGCGGCGGTGATGACTACATCATTGGCGGCGCGGGCAATGATCGTCTAACCGGTGGTGCTGGTGACGACGTCCTGAGAGCTGGTACGGGAAATGATTATCTTGGCGGAGGTACGGGAAATGACTTGCTACTAGGTCTTCTCGGCGACAATAAACTGAACGGCGGCGTCGGGGAAGATATCCTTGTCGCAGGTTCAGGTGATAACGTTTTAGTTGGTGGCAGTGACAGCGACAAGTTTGTGTTCACTGACAAGTTTGGTGGTCATGGTGAAGCGAAGGTAGTGGATTTCACTATCGGTGAAGACTCGCTTCACATCATTAGTGACACTGTGACAGAGTTCGGCGATTTAACTTTCAGCTACGATGCGGCTGGCAATGCAGTATTTACTGACGGCGCAGATTTAACCGTTAAGCTGATTGGTGTTACTGAAACAGATATTAACACCTACGGTGCCGATTTATTTGTTATTTAAAATCTAGTTTAAGGCGCTAGTCATCTAGCGCCTACATCATTCGATTAAAGTGGAAGTAATCGTGCAGAAAACAGTTTTCAAAGAAGTCAGACAAAAACTATGCACGCTTGCAGGTTTGCTGATCGGTTTTAGTCTCTTCATTAATTTACTCGTACTTGCTATCCCACTTTATATGTTGCAAGTGTACAACCGAGTCATCTCATCTTATTCGACTGACACCTTGTTGCTTCTTACCTTCATCGTGTTGGCGGCTTTGTTTACTATGTCTATTATCGATATTGCTCGTGCACAAATGAGTAAATCGTTCGGATTTTGGATGGACGCGAAACTTTCAGTGTTCATGCTTAAACGAAGCATTCAGTATCAATCGCATACTGGAAAGAGTTACACCTCTCAGGTTCTTCGAGATATTCAAACCATAAAAAGCTTTTTGAGCAGCCAAGCCCCTTATCCTTTGTTAGACGCTCCCTGGACACCGCTGTTTATTTTGTTCGTCTATCTACTCCATCCTTTGCTTGGGCACATTGCGTTGCTTGGTTCTGTCGTTCTGTTTAGCTTAGGTTTGATCAACGAGTTGATGACGAGAAAGACGATGCAAGAAAGTGAAGTTAGGGCCATTTCTCATATTAGTAGTGCAGAGTTAGCGACACAAAACGCCAACTCTATTTTAGCCATGGGGATGATGAACGCATTTTTGGAACAGTGGCAATCGCGAGTACAGAGTGTCAGTGTGCTTGAAGAGCGAGTTGCCGGAAAATCGATTTATATGGCTAACTTTTCTAAATTTGTTCGTGGCTCTTTGCAAATATTTTTACTCGGCGGTGGCGCATGGTTGGTTATTCAGCATGAAATCACGGCGGGTGCGATGATCGCGAGCTCTATTCTGATGAGCAGGGCATTATCGCCGATGGAGCAAGCGATAGGAACATGGCGCAGCGCGATGTCTGCGCGAACGGCTTATAAACGGTTAAAGGAGATTGATGCGATTGTTCGTCAAGACGAATCTGAGATGCCGTTACCTAAACCGAAAGGCCATTATGAGTTAACCGGGCTCACTTACCGTCACCCGGGTGCGACTGAGCCAGTGCTGTCTTCTATCACATTATCAATCCCGCCGGGCGTGTCCGTCGGAGTAATTGGCCCTTCTGGCACTGGCAAATCGACATTTGCTCGCTTATTGCTTGGTAACATTCGGCCTTTAGCTGGAAAGGTGACTTTAGATGGCATGGAAGTGTCGACTTGGGCATCTGAAGATCGAGGTGTTCACGTTGGCTATTTGGCCCAAGAGGTGGAGCTATTTCCAGGAACCATTCGTGAGAACATCGCGCGTTTTAAACAAGAAGATCCAGCGAAGGTGATCAAAGCTGCACAATTAGCGGGTTGTCACGAATTAATCCTCAAAAAGAACAAAGGTTATGACTTCGTTACTGGCGAAAATGGTCGTGGACTGTCGGGTGGTGAACGACAAAGGATTGCGCTAGCACGAGCTGTCTATGGTGATCCTTCTATCGTCGTCTTTGATGAAGCAAACGCCAATCTAGACGGAGAAGGTGAGGCTGCGTATCAGCGTCTTATCGCTTATCTAAAATCTCAGGGCTCAACCATTGTGGTTATCGCCCATAATCCAAGCACATTGAGGCAAATGGATCGATTGCTGTATTTAGCTGATGGCCGCGCCAAACTTTATGGTGCTCGAGATGAAGTGTTGAAGCGTTTAATGGGTGAGGACAGAACGGATATTCCAAGGGTGAAAAATGAGCAATCAGCAGCCAGTCGTTAACGAACTTCCTGCGGAGAAAGTGTACCGTTTCAGTTCAGATGCTAACTTGAGTTTCAAAAAGCCAATTTTGCTCGGAGTTGCAACGTTAAGCTTTTTCCTCGGCGGTTTAGGATATTGGGCGGCTACCGCAAAGTTAGAGAGTGCTGCTATCGCTTATGGAGATTTGTCTGTTCTAACCAAGCGGCAAGAGATACAGCATTTAGAAGGCGGTATCATTGAAAAACTGTATGTTCAAGAGGGTGATTTGGTAAAGAAAGGCCAGCCGCTTGTTCAATTATCGCAACGTCAGCCAATGGCCAAGTTAGATGCAGTTAGTGGTCAGTACATTCACACGCTAGCGAAGGAAAACCGGCTGAGTGCCGAATTGGATGAATTAGCGGATATCTCGTGGTCTGGTGATCTAGAAGTGATTCCTCGTGTAAACATCGTTAAAGAAGCCCAGTTAGTGCAAAACAAGATCTTTACTGCCAGAAAGCGTTTTTTTGAGAGCAAGCTTAGTATTATTGAACAAAGTATTTCTGGTGCGAGCTTAGAGCTCGAAAATCTTAAGCAAACCAAAGTCATCGAAAGAGAGCGCCTCAACTTTATTGAAGAAGAAATTGCAAGCAACCAAGCTTTGGTCCAGAAAGGGTTTTCTGGCAAATCCACTTTGTTGCAACTCAAACGGCTTGCCGCAGAGGTTCGCAGTACTCTAAGTCAGCTTGATCGGCAATCTTTAACCGTTGGGAAAAGGTTAGACGAGAACCAAGCCAAGATAGAAGAGTTAAAGCTCGAAAGATTGAATGAAATCGTCGAAGAGTTGCGGAATACCAAAAAAGAAGTCGTTGCCATTCGTGAAGAGTATCGATCTGCTCAAGATGTGGTGGCTAGAACTTCAATCAATGCGCCAATCTCAGGCCGCGTAGTGAACATGCAAGTGTTCACTGAAAAGGGGGTTATTGGTTCAGGACAAACGTTGTTAGAGTTAGTGCCTCAAGATGATAAGTTGCTTGTTGAAGCAAGAGTCAATCCGCAAGACATTGACTTGATCAATCCAGGACAACAAGCGCATGTGCGATTAACCGCTCTGAATGCACGAACATTGGCTCCTCTCGATGGCACGGTGCTGACTGTTTCTGCGGATAAATTGTCACAAGAAAACCAAGATGACTATTACCTAGCGCGAATCTCAATTTCTCAAGATGATGTTGCCAAGTACCGTTTGACATCCGGAATGAACGCCGAAGTACTCATTTTGTCTGAGCCTCGAACACCGCTGAGTTATTTGATTAAGCCACTGACAGAAAGCATGAACCGAGCATTTCGAGAAGAATAGGTATTCTGTCTTCGAAGAAGCGTATTCTCGCCAATTACATGCCTCGCTGGATATAGATCTAGCGGGGCATTTTTCTTTTTCAAATAGCGTACTTGAATCGGATATATGTTGCTAAGATTGAACCAATCTACCGATGGTTTTCGAGTGACAGTTTTAATTATCAACACTCTGATGTTTTGATTTGTCAGTTTGTTTTTATCGGTATTTTTTAGGGGATTAACAATCCAAATCGAAAACGAATGATATTTTCTTGGTTATTTGTAGGAATTATCCTGCTTTGTAGGTTTTGTATTACTTAAGATCGGTAATTTTCTTTCCTATATATCAATTTTTGCGATCGAGAATGGTTAAGTTTCGCTATAAATCATAATGCGTCGAATCATTCCTAATGTTTTTTGAAAATAATGTCTATTAAATGGAGTGGATTACGGTTTGCTTCTTGCTTCTTATTTTTTTGTTTTATCTTGTTGATTTTTAATAAATAATTTATATTGAGGCTTAGTTTGATAAAATGATGACTTATCTAGTAGTCATCATTGTTTTCATCTACAACGCTGTGTTACTAGTTTGAAGTTGTTGTCAGATAATTCTGATAACCGTCGTTTCATATAAATTTAAATATCATAATCAGTTACCTTTCACCTATCTACTAATTCATGTTTTAAATCTAAAGATATTGCCAAATCCTATGGTTTTCGAACGTTATAAATTATTGGATGTGCAATCATAAGATTATATATCTACCTATTTATGGTTATTAAATAAAAAATTGACCATATCGTGACATTTATTGATTAATTGTCGTCAAAAATTCGTCGCCTCAAAATTTTGACGATTTTGTGTTCATTTTACTCTCGGTAATTCATAAGAATTTTATATAAATTGGAAAGTACTGTGTCGATGGTTCAGCGTTGTTTTACCTTACTCTTAGTTGCCTTATTTACCTCTGCAAATGCTTTAGCTGCAGGAGAGGTGGAAATTTCATTTAGTCCTGCTTCTGGGAGTCATTATGAAAATGGTGAAGAAATTTCGTATTCGATTGAGGTAAAAAATACAACGGCGGACACAATTGCAGATGTCTCAGTGATAAACGCGGTTTGGGATGTCATGTCGGGCGACCAAAAAGCCTTTCAGAGCGTATCGATATCAGACACTCACAGTCTAGGTTCAATCGCTGGTAGTTACGCATCTAGCAATGCGAACTTAGAAGTGACTGGCGCGACATTGCTGCCATTTGGTCGAGTTACTTATCATGTTAGCGCGACAGTGTCTCATGAGAGTGCTGAAAACATCGTATTAGGTGGCGCACAAGTAAAAGCGATGATTGCTGGGGCAGAGAATACATTCGTTGATACAACCAGCGTCACGTTTGAACCTGCCGAATACAAATACACGCTAGATGCAGCGGTAACGCCAGCTGAATATCAAGTCGCTAACGTTTTGACGTACACGCTCACCGCAAAAAATACTGGCTTGTTTGCAGTAAAAGGCTTAGACATAACCCAACCTTTTCTGTCTCTTACTGGTGAGGTTCTAAGCGGTGCCAACGCTCCAGTTTTTAGTCATGTCGAGATCAGTGCTGTCGCTTCTTCTGGGAGTAATGCGGGAACATTTTCGAAAGCAGATGATTTGTCGGTAGAGAATGCGGAGCTATCCGTGGGTGGTTACATCACTTACACCATCAAAGCGACCGTTGCGAATGATCTGGTTTCTGACATTACAACTAAGGCGTCGGCGTTAACGCGCGATGGCCCTGTAGAAAGCAATGTTCTTGTCACGCCTCCAGCAACGCCGAACGTTACGCTTACCCATACACTTTTGTCTTCGACACCTTATTTAATCAACGGTAAGCTCAATTTCGAAATCAAAGTCAGTAACAACGGTGGTGCGATTGCACATGGTTACCACGTTACCCAGAACATCAACACGTTACTTACCAACAATGGCTTGGCGAACGATCTCTCGTCTGCTTTTAACAACACCGATGTGACCGGAAATCCATTCTCAACGTGGACTGTAACGGTCAACAACATTGGCTCTAACTCCTTATCTGCCTATCAAGCAAGTGGAGTTCAAACTGATGTCGATTTTGACGATACGGTGTCGATCTACCCCGGTGAGTCAATCACTTACCTAGTTGAAGCTACACTGACGCCAATCACCATTGGTACGCTTCAAGGCTTTTCTGCTGCCGTCAAAGATGAATCAGGTTCATTAGTTCAGAGTGCAAACGTCACAGATACAGTCAATGCAGAAAAAGTGCTGAACGTTTCTGACTCCGATATTGCCATTTCTAAAACAACCACCGCATCAGAATATGTGCCCGGTGGAAACATCGAATATGAAATTACGGTAACCAACGATTCGTCTAAGTACTTTGCCAATAACTTATTGATTCAAGACAACTTAACTTGTGTCATGACGGAGCAAGCTGGCGGCGCTGGCGATGCGCAAGCATTTAAAGAATGGAAAGTTGACGTCATTTCGGGTGAGGACTCGCTTGGCTCGGATCCGGGTTCGTATAGCTATGGCTCATGGAGCTCAAATCCAATTGCTTTGACGCCCGATCTTGCTCCAGGAAAAACCGTTAAATACAAACTTACCGCAAAAACCAATGACGCTAGCATGGGCGTTATTTTGGATGACTCGACGAGCTGTGCCAACGACAACGTGACCGAAAGTGGTTCAGGGGTTCAAACTCCTGACGACAACTTGCGTGTTAGTAAAGATGTCGACAGTCGTTACTATTCATCGGGTCAAACACTCACTTACACCATCGTAGTGACTAACGATGGTGATGGCTTTGCAAACCAAGTTCAGGTCTTGGATGAACTCTCGGCGATCACTACTCAAGACATTAATGGCAATACGATCAACGCCTATTCGGATTGGACCATTACTGCAAACGCATATAAAGCAGACGGTACAGCCGCGACGGCTTCCAACACTGGTATTGTTGGGGCAGTAAAGTATCCCGACAACCTGAATGTGATTGCGACGCTTGAGCCACATTCCTACATTGAATACACCATCGTGGCAGACACCCATCCTCTAGCTAATGGGCACATTCAAAACCAAGTGACGGTCGACGGCACTGTGTACGCCGACCGAGGTTCTGATCCGCGTGATTTCGCTATCGAGGTTAACAAGCGTGTTAAAACGAACACCGATACCAGTTTTGATACCAAGCAAACCTCGTATTCCAAGCTGGACAACGAAGTGACGTTTGAAATCAGTGTGAAAAATGCGAAGGAAAACGGCTATGCAACCAATGTGCAAGTCAAAGATGCGATATCAACCATCACGGCTGAAATTTTGGAGCCAGATGGCGTCACTAAGCCAGTTTTCAATGCTTGGACTATTCGTGCTGAAATCAAGTCTGACGATCCTTTGCTGAACGGCAATCCTGCTTACACCGATGTCGGCAGCTTCTCAGACAACCTTGATTTAGATACTAACGCTCAAATTCCGCCGAATGTGGAAGTGGTGTACACAATTGTTGCTCAGATTGACCGTTCAAATCCGGATCAAATTCTGTACTCTCAATTCAGTAATACCGCGACGGTTAAAACGCCAGATTCTACTGTCCAGTCATCAGCATCAGACAGCGTTACGGTGTATCCAAAAGAACCTAAGATCATCGTGACTAAAACCACACCGGATGACGAGTTTATCCCCGGTGATTGGGTCACATTTACGGTATCCATTTTCAACTTTGGTGAAGGTTATGCGAACGAAGTTCATGTAACGGACGATATTGTGGGTCTGGATGCGTTTTCTGAATGGACGATAGACGCGACGATTGATTCAAACAACTCACCATACAAAACAGGCAGTTACGCAGGGCCTAAATCGGGTTACCCAAACAATGGAAATATTGACTCGCGTATTGATATCGACCCTAAAGTGGGTAGTGAGAAAGGCTCGGTGGTTTACGTTATTCATGGTCGAGTGAAAAGCGATTATGCCAAGCAAGAGATCTCCAATACGGCGCAAGCTTATGACCCTTTGACTAATTTGAACCAGTCGTCTTCTGCACAAATTGGTGATGGTTCGAGCGACAAGCTTAATGTATCGATCTTAAAAACTGCCGATAAAGTCCGCTTTGTTCCGGGCGAAGATGTGACCTACGAAATCCGTGTTCTCAACAATGGCTCGCACACTGAAACTGGGTTAAAAGTCGTTGATAAGTTGCAAGATATTTTGTCTGTATTAGCGAACGACAAAGACAATCAGTATCAAGATTATCTGGACCAAAGCCCGTTCGAATATTGGCAATTTGACTATGACGACGGTGCCGGTTTTCATTCTGTAACGACGGAGAACTTTGTGTATCCCGAAGGGGACGCTTCCAAAACAATGAGTTTGGAACCGGACGAAGTGCGTACGTTTAAAATTAAAGCGCGTGTAAAAGATAACGTCGTTGGTTCGCTAGATGAAGGGGGGAATCTCAACGATAAAATTGCCAATGATGCATACATCTATCGCGATCTTGGTGAAGTAACGGAAACTTCTCACATTTCACACCATGAAATGAAAAAGGCATACAACGGTGGGAATGTCACGCGCAAGCTATTGGTGAATGGAGTCGAATCTCGTTTTTACTCACCAGGTGATACGTTGACCTATTTAGTGACGGTATCGTCTCAAACAGGTTACGTGAACGACCATACTGTGAGTGAAAACATCACTGACGTGACGACACAATTGCTCGATGGGTCAACTGCAACGCCCTTCGCGTCTGGTTTTTCCGTTGATGTATCGAAAAGCGATGCCCACGGCGGTGATGGCACAACCGATGGTACGCTCGATGGCACGGTAGCAAACAATCAAAACATCTCAACCGTTATTGATGTGGCGGGTGGGGACTCAGTCACATACCAAGTCGAAGGCGTCGTTCGTGAAGAGTCGGTAGGTAACATTACCATCGGCGGTATCACCGTTATTCCAAACAGCTACCATCTTTCATTCAGCAAAACCGTGGATGAAGCAAGCTATGAGCCGGGTCAGCCATTGGTCTATCGCCTAACGATTGAAAACGATGGTAAGGGGAACGCGTACAATATTCCTGTGGTGGATCGCTTATCCAACATCACGGTGGAACTTGTTGATGGAACAAATGAAAAGGCGTTTGATTCGGGCTGGACTATCGAGCAGAACATCGTCAGTGGTAGCGATAAAGCCATTCTCGATCTTGATGGTTCAGTTGAAAATAATCGAGATATCGACACGCATGCCTCCATCCCCGCGGGCACTACAATTGAGTACAAAGTGACGGCGACGGTAAACAACAATGCAGTCGGTGAAATCCTCAACTTGTTGACCGTTGACGGCGACACCGTCAGTGCGAAGACGAAAGCATCGGCAGAGAAATACGACTTCGAAAAACACATTACCCGCTTCTTAGATCAAGACGGTGTTACTTCATTGAGCGGCGGTTACACGCCGGGCGGCTACATTGAGTATGAAATATCGCTCGTTAACCTTAACAACGTGCACATGCAAAACATGCCGATTAAGGATGAACTTAGCGCAATCAAAACCCAATACTTAGATGGTTCGATGGGTGCAGCGTTTGACTCTTGGACCATCACGACTCAAACCGATACCAGTGGTATCAGTGAGCCGGGGTCGGTCACGGATAACCGCGATATTGACACCCAGTTTAACCTTGCAGCAAATAGTTTCGCTGTTGGCGGCACTTTCATCAAATATACGGTGAAAGCAAAGATCAGCGAGAAAGCGGTTGGCCAAATCTTAAACGTGGCGGTTATTGATAGCAGTCATAACCTAGTCGCTGAGCCAGCCAACATGCTGCCTTCTGAGGTAAGCAAATCCCATAAAGCGTACACGGATTCGTCTTTATCGAGCGAAAAGCTGACGTACAATCACACGTCTAGTGGTGAAAATATCGTGTACCGTCTGCGCCTCCAAAACAATGGTAAAGGACTGGAGTACAACAAATCACTGCAAGAGTTATTCTCTAGCATCAAAGTCCGAGTGGCACAAAATGCGGCTGGAGAATCAGACGCGCAGAGTTTACCTGCCTTTGCTGCGCACGGATGGGATGTGAGCGTGAAAACTTCTGGTGAAGCAACGACGGATATCGGCGGCTTTGTTGGTGGTGCAAATGCGGATATCGATATTCCAGTTCTATCCATTGCGCCGGGCGGTTGGATTGAGTTTGTGATGAAGTCACGTATTCGTCCAGACGCTTTGGATCAAATTGCTTCGACGCCGAAATACAACGGCACGAACTTCGCGACAGCTCGTGTGACACCGGAAGGCAGCAACCTAGCCGTTAACAAAGAGATCGTTTCGATTGCTGGTAAACCTTACGCAGCGGGAGACACTTATAAACCAGAAGATGAGGTGGTGTATAAGTTTACGGTGATCAACACCGAACCTGTATGGCGTGATGAGGCCGTGATTCAAGACATCATCTCTAATGTTCGTGTTGAAGTTATTGGTGACACAACGAAATCGGCATTTTCAGAATCTGAAATCAGCCACGTCTTTACCTCTGTTGGTACCAGTGGCACGCAAGACACCTACATCGAACCATACGATGCCACCGATGATCTGGATTTGGTGGTTGATATTGCGCCTGAAGAAGTGATCGAATTTACCGTAAAGGGGAAAGTTCGCGCTGATGCTGTTGGTGATATCGATGGAAACACCGCAAAAGCCGGCAAACAGAGTGACACAACGGAAACCATTCCTCCTATCACACCTGTTTTAGATTTCCAAAAACTGGTGCTGAACACGACCGCCGACAGCAGTACGTGTACGTTTCCATCTTCGACGGGCACTGATTGTCACTACAATCCGAATGGCCAGATCCAGTATCAAGTCTCAGTCACCAACGTAGGTGAAAGTACCACTAATGGTGCCACCATTGTGGATGAACTGGACAAGATTAACACGTCTGATGGCAAACCAGCTTTTACGGATTACAGCGTGGCGATTGTTAGTGCACCAACGTCAGACCGCTTCTCCATCAATGGTCAGTATCAAGGCAATGTACCTTTAAACGCAGCATTCGATCTGATGCCAGGCGATACCGTTGTCTTTGAAATTGATGGCACGGTTGCGGCGGATGCAACGGGCGCAATAACTAACGTAGCAAAAGTTGCAGGCGTGGACAGTAATGCTGTCGTGCTTGATCCGGGAACTTCGAATCTGCTGGCGCAAAAGTCAACGGACACTCCGACGTACACGCCGGGCTCGGAAGTGCGCTATCAGATGCGAATTCGCAACGTAACCACCAATAATGAGCTGGTGGATGTGCGCGATACCATTAGTAGCTATTTGGTTGAGACCGCGGACGGCACTGAAAAAGTAGCACTGAAAGATTGGAGTGTAAGCGCGAGCGTTATCTCTGACGGTAACCCGGCGTACACCGACATCAACAACTTAAATCTCATTGCGGATAATACCGACATCGACACCACCATTCAGATGGGTGGCAAAGCGCCAGATGACACCTACACCGAGGTTCTCATTGAGGTGGTAGGGCACGTGCGTGACGACGCGGTTGGCGAGTTTACCAACCAGTTGCAAGGGAAGTTAAGCAGTGGCTCGCGCTATGTAACGTATAACTTACGCGAAAAAGTGATCGTTCCTGAACCGGGCAATTTGGCCGTCACGAAAATCACTACCGATCCAGCGGCTATCTACCATCCGGGAGACACTATTGGTTACGACATCGAGGTGAAAAACACTGGCAGCGGCTATGCAACTGACGTATTGATTGCGGATTTGTGGAAAACCATTCGTACTGAAAAAGCGGGTTCTGCCTTGCCTGTTCGTGCCTTTGAGGGGTGGTCGGATGTCAGCGTTAGCGTAGATGGAACGGATCCGAGCTTAACTCAAGCTGTGTCGGGCTCAGAAGTAACGGGCGATAACGGTTATCAAGTTCGTTACAACATTCACCCTGCGCATAGCGTCAAGCTGCATGTAGAAGGCGTGGTCAAAGCCGATCTGGTTGGTGATATCACAAACGTGGTCGAAGTCAGTGACGCGACGAGTAAACTAGCCGCGCAAGCGACGTATGTTGCAGCTGCCGCCGATTTGAATGTGACAAAAATCGTCGATAAAACTCAGTATGAGTCTGGCGATACGCTGACGTATACGATTCAAATTGAAAACACCACGGCAAACTGGGCGAACGATGTCCAAGTTAAAGACTTCGTAAACAAAATTACGGCGGCCAGTGTGACTGGTGCAAACGTGATTGCGTTTGAGTCTGGGACTATTTACATGAATGCCGAGTCTTTGAGCGGAGCCACTAAGTTCCCCGCAGCCAATGACGAGTTCATTGATGGCAGTATTGATATTGCGCCTAATGATGTGGTGACCATCACCGTAGAAGGTGAGCTTAACTCGCAAGTCGTTGGTGAGGTGACCAATACCGTTGATGTTACCTACAACGGCACCACAAAAACGGCAGACGCGACCAGCACGGCCAAGATCCCCGATCTAACGTTTACGAAAACGCCGATGGTGGAGCATTACAGCCCAAACAAAGCGTCGGGTTACATTCTCAAAATTGTCAATGAAGGCAACAACTACGCGAACGATATCAATTTGAAAGATGCCATTGGCGCGTTAGCTGTCGATACGATTGATGGTTCAACCAACCAAGCATTGTTGCAATGGGCCGTTCAATATGTGGCGGGCAGTGCATTAACTACGGTCGATGCGAACTCTCTGGTGGTGGATAAAGATATTGACTACAACATCGACCTAGCACCAAATGACAGCATTACGTTGTACGTGATTGGTTTAGTGAATGCACAAGCAACTGGTGACATCGTTAACCAAGCCACACTCAGCTACAACGGCAAAGATATTCTCGCAACTGCAACGCTAAAACCTTATCCGGGCGATGTCGTTATCGAAAAATCCGCTGACGAACGATATTACCAGCCGGGAGAGTTCTCGACATTCCGAGTCAAGGTCACGAACAATGGTTCTGGTTTTGCTGCGGATGTCAAAGTGGAGGATTTGATTTCTGCATTAGAGGTTGAAACGTCTGGTGGCGCAATGGAAGCGGCATTCAACGATTGGACGATCGTGACCAGCAAAGGTGACCCTCGCACCAATATCGAGACCTTACCGGGACCAAATTCGGACATCGAGACTAATCTCGATATTGCTCCAGGAGATACGGTTGAATTTGCCATTACAGGCACGGTGAACAGCCGAGCGGTTGCCAACATTATTAACACAGCAACGGCTGAGTTTGCAGGTGCAACGACAGAAGCAACCGCAACCTTAGAAACGCTGCCTGAAGAAGTGTGGATTGAGAAAACAGCCGAATCTCCAATGTATATTCCGGGAGAAGATGCGGTATTCCACGTTCGCGTTTACAACGGCACTGATGGTTTCGATAACGACATCGCGTTAGAAGATATTTTGTCGGGCATTAAAACCACCAACATCTATGGCGTGAGTGAGCGTGCTTTCGAGAGTTGGACGATTGAAACGACGAGCAGCGACAGCCGCACCACCATTACCCCGATGCCCATCGATAATCAGGATATCCGTTCGATGATCGATATAGCACCGCATGACATTGTGGAGTTCACGATCACCGCGAAGACTAACCCGTTAGCCGCGAGTGATATCACCAACACGGCAACGGCGGATCTCAACGGTACGCAGCAGCATTCAAGTGCCACTGTTCAGCCTCAATCTCAGGGGATCTTGATTGAGAAAACCGCAGACACCCAATATTACGTTCCGGGTGCAGAAGCGACGTTCCGCGTCAAAGTGAAGAATGAAGGCACAGTCCCAGCGACAGATGTGGCTGTAAAAGACGCCATTAGTAATCTTGAAGTCGTGCGTCTTGATGGTACATCGGTAAAAGCATTCGACTCTTGGCGCATTGAGGTGAATAAAGCGAATGCGGAAACAGAGATCACCAACATGCCGGGCGTGAATTCCGACATTGATTCAACGCTAACGATTGCTGCGAATGATGAAGTGGAGTTTGTGATTACAGGCCTTGTGAACCAATACGCTACTGGCGAAATTGAGAATACCGCCAGCGCCACATTTCTTGGTGAAACGCAAGATTCAACAGCGACACTGCTGGCGATGCCGGAGTCGGTCAAACTTGAAAAAACCGTTGACGATGAGTTCTACCGTCCGGGAGAGAGTGTTACTTACCACGTGGTGTTAACGAATGAATCGGGTTCATTTACTGAAGAGATGATACTGAAAGATCTGATCTCAGAACTGAAGGTCAACACCATCAACGACACTCAAGCTGAAGCATTTACCAGTTGGCGTATGACCAGTTCATACAACGATGAACGAACCATCGTTCTGCCCCAAATTCAGGGCGACAATCTGGATGTAAACAGTCGCGTGATTCTTGCGCCAAATGACACGTTAGACATTGAGATTACCGGTGTGGTCAATGCAGACGCGATGGGTGAAATCACCAACCACGCTTACGCATACGACAAATCGGAAAGCGATGTTTTGGCAGAAGATGTCGCCATTATCAAACCGCAACCGATCATCTTATCGGTGACGAAAGTGGCCGATAAAGCCGAATACACCAATGATGACGAAGAAATCACCTTCACGATGACGGCGACCAACCGTGGTTCTGGTGATGCAGAGAGCGTGAACTTGTTGGATGAAATCGACAAATTGATTGGTAGCAACGGTAATGCGTTGTTCACGACATGGAAAGCGACTATTACAGAGCTGAAATCTGGCGTTGTGGTCTCTGTGGATTCGGATAACAACGTCAATTCCAACCATACCTTGAAAGCGTACCAAGGCAATGAGTTTGAAATCGTCGTGACAGGTGAGATCAATCAAGGCATTGATGACAACTTTACCAACGTTTTCACGGCGGCGGCATCGACGGGCGAAACGGCATCTGCGAATGTCACGATCAAAGTGAAAAAGCAGGCTTACAACGAAGGCATGCTGAAAGTCACTAAAGTGGCAAGCAAATCGGAAGCCAGTGTCGGTGAAGTCGTTGAATATGAAGTGGTGATCACCAACGAAAACGACAACCCATTCTCAGGTGTGCGTCTGGTCGACCGTTATCCTGGTGGCTTTGCTTACATTCCTGATTCTACCGAGATGGTAAATAGCGGCCCTGATGGCGTATTTGATACCTCCGACGATATTCAAATCACGGTCGAGCCGACCAAGACAAACCAGCTGTTCTTCGATGTTGGTGACATGAATATCTATGGTAAAGGCGATTCTCAAACTGCGGATGCTGTGCGCATTCGTTACCTAATGCGCGTCAGTGTCGGTGCTACTTTTGGCGTCTACACCAACACTGCATGGGCAGAAGCGCCACCAGCAGAAAGCTTCTCGGCACAGAACACCAGCACTAACTACGTGGTGAAATCGAACCTAGCGAGCGCAACCGTCGAAGTGATGCCAGACAAAGTATTCGATACCGCTTCTATCATCGGAAAGGTGTTCGAAGACCACAATGGTGATGGTTTCCAAGCAGATGCAACCGCGGACGATGTTCTCATCGACATTGACCTTGCGCTAGGTGATTACGTTCCGAACTCGACCTTCATTATCCAAGATGGCGTAGAAACTCAGCTCAAAGATGTGACGGGCAAACTGCAAGGTCAACCTGTAGTGATGTCGAGAATGGATAAAGGCTACGAAGTGGATGAGCTATATGGCTTGTCTCGTAACCGAACGCTTAAGCAGAGCAACCAAGTGGCGTTCCAATTCAAAACACGCACTCGCCAAGGCTTCTCATTCAAGGTGACCACCGATAACGGCACGCACATCGAGTTCGACCAACAAGGCAATGCGATTACCAAGCATAAAGGTGATAAGCAAAAAGGCCTGTCGGCAGAGAACATCGATGTGGTGAGAAACCTTTATCGCGACGGGGATGAGTACCTGTGGGAGATCATCGTTGAGAACAAAGGGCTTTATGAAGACGGTATTCCGGGCGTTCGACTGCTTACCGTCGAGGGCATCATTATCGAGACCGACCAATATGGTCGATACCATGTTCCAGATCAGTGGGTGTTGAATAAGAAAGGGAAGCAGTTCTTGGTCAAAGTCGACACAGACTCGCTACCAACGGGTATGAAAGTGCTCAGTGAAAACCCGAAAGTACAAAGAATCACACCAAACAAACTGACGAAATTTAACTTCAGTATTCAAAGCAGTGGGGATGATTAACCGTTCGTAACTTACACGTTGGCTGGGCTTGTACTCAGCCATTGACTGCAACGGTTAAGCAAGAAAATTATGATTAGATTTAGACAATCAAAACTGACGATATGTATCGCGGCGGCGTTGCCGATCCTATCGTACGCAAAAGACACCAGCCAGTTAGAAAAGCTGGGCAGTGACTCACTGGGTATTGAAGTTAACACGCATGAACAAACCGACAATTCTCGTATTTATCTGGAACAAGGTGCGATTTGGGTTAGCCGTGACATCATGCACTTTGACCCAGTGTTGGATCTGAGCATCAGCAGCAATGTGGAAGTCAGAAACGGCAAACCTCTGCAAGAGATGAGTTTTGCTATCACCACCAACTTCAGCTACTACGTGGATCATTACCAATTAGAAGTGTATCGCGGTGGCGATCGTGGTTTGGTGTCTCCGCTGGCGGTGGTGGAAGGTCAGCAATTTGCCAACGATTTCAACATCGTTTGGGATGGCAAGACCGATCAAGACTACCAATTTGAATCCAACACGCAGCTTCTGTTTCGCTTAAAAGCGTTTGATAAAGACGGCAACATGGACGTGACAAGTGTCGGTGTGATCGATCTTGTTGAACCCGATTCTGAAGTCGACATCGACAAGCATGATGGTGAAGAAGATCAAAGCCGTAAGCTTGGCAAAGCTCAGTTGATGCGCCACAACATTCCTACCTCGGCTGGTCTGGCAAGGTTTATGGGTACGGGACTAAAAGGTGTCGACAAAGTGGTGATTGGTGAAGATGAATTTGACGTAGAAGAGGGCGAGCTTTACGCCGAACAATACTTGCCAGCCGACGCCTATCTATTCCCAACTCGTGTGGTATTTGATAGCGGTGAAGATCGACGTTACCAACTGTACGTGCGTATTCCGGATGAATATTGGGTACAAGCGGGTTTGGCGGATTTCTACATTGGTAAAAACAAAGTCACAGGTAATTCGGCAGCATTGGCAGTTGATGACCAATATCAAGATGATATCTATAACCAAGGTCGCTTAGCGTATTTTGGCCAAGGTAAGTTTGGTGACAAACTCCGAATCACCACCCACTTTGATACCAAAGAGAGTGACGTGCGAGACATGTTTAAGCACCCGTTTGCCTCTGATTCATCCAGCGTATTCGACATTCTCGAAGACGACGATGAAATGTATTACGGCAACTACGGTGACAGCTCGAACATCTACAAAGTGGTCAACACCAAAGGCAAAGTGTATCTCAACGTTGAATACGACAAATCCAACGTTTTGTGGGGGAACTACAACACAGGTATAACTGGTACTGACAACAACGATTACAACCGCAGCCTATATGGTTTCAAAGGTGACTATCGCACACGTTCTACCACCAAGTTCGGTGAAGATCGTCTTAACATCGTTGGCTTTGCCGCCGAATCGGATTCGCTGTTTGCGCACGATGAATTTTTAGGTACTGGCGGTTCGCTGTACTTCTTACGCCATGGAGAAGTTGTACCGGGCAGCGACAAAGTGATGGTTAAGGTGGTCGACCCTAACAGCGGCATCACCTTGCAAGAACTGCCGTTGCAGTCGGGACGTGACTATGAAGTCGACCCATACCAAGGCCGAATTATTCTAACCAAACCACTAAACAACATCATTTCTGACAACTTTGGTTCGGTCATTAACGACTCCCCAGCTGACGGTTATGACAACTATCTTGCTGTTGATTATGAATACGTGCCTCAAGGCAGTGAAGCGCTTGGTGCAATGACCGCTGGTGGACGCGTCAAAGGTTGGGTAAACGACTACATCGGTGTAGGTGCAAACTATCAAACCGAAGAAAAAGATAACCAAGACTACGAAGCGTACGGCACAGACTTAACGCTACGAGCATCAGAAGGCACCTATTTGAAAGCCGAGTTCGGCCACAGTAAAGGTCGTCAAACCGATTCTAACTATGTCTCTTTCGATGGCGGTTTAACCTTTACGCCTATTGGCGGCAGTGCGGATGATCGTGAAGGTGACTCTTATCAAGTGAAAGGGGTGATGAACCTTTACGATATCGCCCCGAGCGTGTTTTCTGCTGTGGGTAACGATGTAAAAGCTTGGTACAAATCTAAAGATGCAGGTTACAGCTACGCAAGCCAAGATGACGATTTAGAACAAGAATCTTATGGTACGGAAATCCGTCTTCAAGCAACGGATCGTGTTGCGGTGAAAACTCGATTTACCTCGATGGAAGAGCGTGAGTCCGACGGCACACTAAGAACGGATTCTCAACAGGCAGAACTGGAAACTCAGGTCAAAGTGACCAAACACATCAAGATTTCCGCAGCAGGTAAACAAGTCGAAGAGTTAAACAACGAAGACGAAAAAGGCAAAGGCACCTTAGCGGGCCTGCGTGCCGATTACATTTGGGATAGCGACAACAATGTTTACATCAAAGGGCAAAAAACCGTTGGAAAAACAGATGAGTACGATGAGAACGACAGCGTCACTATTGGTGGTGAAACGCGTATTTTAGAAGACTTCGTCGTTGGCGCAGAATACACCACGGGCGATCGTGGCGATGCGGCTGAAGCCAGCGTGACTTATGATGTGACGGAAGACTACAGCACTTACTTAACCTATGTCGATGACAGCTACGAAGGCAAAAACAACGTGATTGTCGGTCAACGTGCAGATCTGACTTCAACGGTCGATTTCTACCAAGAAAACCAATTTGTGGATGAAGACAACGGTAAAGGTCGCATCGATTCATTCGGCTTTGGCTACGACATGAACGACGACATCGACATGGGTATCGGCTATCAGAAAGGCGAAATCGAGGATGATCAAAACATCACCACCGAGCGCCAAGCGGTGAGTGTAAGTACCTCGATTGATGTCGATGATGTGTTGTTCAAGAACAAAGTGGAATATCGTGTTGATAAGACAGATGACTCTGCTGACCCAGACAAAAAACGCATCGACCAATGGGTGACGACCAACCGTTACACCCATCACCTGACGGAAGAGTACACCTTATTCGGTAAGTTCAATTACTCACGCTCAGAAAGCAAATCGAGCGACAAAATGTTGGCTCGTTTTATTGAATCGACCGCTGGATTGGCGTATCGCCCAATTTACAACGATCGTTTGAATTTGTTGTCGCGCTACACTTACTTGGTGGACTTCGACCAACTCAATCGCGATGTGGATTACAAAGATGAAGAAAGCCATATCATTGAAGTGGAAGGCATCTATTCACTTGATGCCAACTGGGATTTAGGCGCGAAATACGCATTCAAAAACAAGCATGAACTCTTCACTCGTCAATCGGGTGAAGACATTCCGGTTGACAGCAAAATCTCATTGTACGGCTTAAGTGCTTCTTACCGAGTGATGAAAGAGTGGGACGTGACAGGCGAGTACCATTGGAAGACCGATTCGACCTACGATGAGTTAGAGCAAGGTGCGCTGATTTCAGTGAACAAACATCTTGGCGACAACTTCAAAGTCGGCGTCGGCTATAACTTCTCAGGCTTTGACAGCAACCTTGCGAATGATGATGACTACGACGCATCAGGCGTGTTCATTAACCTAGTTGGCAAGTTATAAGAAGAGGGTCACATGAAAACGACGATTCGCTTGTTGAGCGGCATTATAATTGGTGCATTGTTAGCAGGTTGTGCTACCGAGACTTACGTGAGCCAAGAAAACCGAGAGAAATTCGCCGATGTGAATGTCTCTAAATTTCTTATTAGTGAGTGTTTAGCGCCGCAGCGAGAAATTCATATTGCCGTTGCAGAGCACTTTGATTTCGACAAATTCAAGATCCGTGAAGCAGATGCGACAAGTCTGGATGTGTTTATTCGCGATATTCAAGGTTTAAGCGGACGCATTACCATTGTCGGTCACACTGATTACAAAGGTTCAAACGAGTACAACGACGCGCTTTCTCTACGCCGAGCACAATCCGTTGCGGCGTACCTCAAGCAGCAGCTTGATCCCACTTTTTATGATTGGGAGATCAAGCACTTTGGCGAGACTCAACCGCTTACGCTCGATACTTCAGATCAAGCGCGAGCCGAAAACCGCCGAGCGTACGTCACTTTTGAGGAGGCGCAAAAATATGATGAGATGCCATTCTGTGAACCTCCAAAGCCAGAGCGCAAGGTTTATATGACCATGACGCCACACTTCGACTTTGATCAGTCAGAGTTGAAAGCTGAAGATCTCACTCAGCTCGACGATTTCATTGAACAGTTACAAGGGTTAGAAGGCAGCATTTTGGTTGCAGGGCACACTGATCAAGTCGGCTCGTTTTCTTACAATGAACAATTGGCAGAGCGACGAGCTCAAACTGTGGTCGAATATCTCAAGACCAAACTTGATGCGTCGCGGCTTGTTTGGGAGGTCAAAGCGTTTGGTGAACTGCAACCGGTCATAAATCAAACGACTTCGGAAGCAAACGCACTGAATCGACGTGCCTTTATCGTATTTAAAGAGAGTGAACACGGACAACTGACAGAATAATTTGTTATGGTTACCCAATACTATTCGAAAGATAATAAGTCTGTAACAAGGGAGCTGGGTAATGGAGAAAGTGCAGTTGGTCGTCGATTTTCTTCTCACGCACAAAATGCTGTTTACCACATTAATTTTGTTTTTTATGTGGTTGGTACGTCGTTCAATTTTGTCGATGATTCGCGGTGATCATGCCTTTTTAACCGAAGATCAACGCAGTTGGATGTCGAGAACCAAAAACGGTACGTTTGCGTTCACATTGCTGATCCTGTTTATCCTCTGGCAATCAGAAATCAGTGAGTTTGCGCTCAGTGTTACAGCGATTGCGGTTGCTATTGTGGTGGCATCGAAAGAGATCATTTTGTGTTTTACAGGCTCGATTCAACGTGCAAGTTCGCGCTCGTTTCGAGTGGGTGATTGGATTGAAGTGGGGAAGTTGTGTGGCGAGGTGATCGAACACAACATGATGGCGACAGTGATTCAAGAGATCGATTTGCATCACGGGCAATACCATTACACGGGTAAAACCGCGACGTTGCCGAATAGTATGTTTTTCACCTATCCGGTTAAAAACCTCAACTTTATGAAGCGTTATGTGTACCATAATTTCACGATTGTGGTGAAAGACTTCGTCAACCTGTATCCGCTACTGACACCGTTAACGGACAAAATTGATGAGCATTGCAGTTACTTTAGTGATGTGGCTCATCGTTACAATGCCATGATCGAGAAGCATGCCGGTGTCGATCTGCCGGGTGCAGAGCCGCACATCCACATTTCAAGTCATATTAATGGTGAGCAGATTGTGCATGTGATGATCTTCTGCCCGACAGATAAGGCGAACCATTTAGAACATTTGATTCGTCAGGACTTTATGGAGCTTTACGAGCAGCGTTTTCCTGCTTCGAATGATGAATCGAACGACGCTGCCTTCAACTAACTCGCATTAAAAAGAAACCCGCTGCTTCGGAGTAAACTCCCAAAGAGCGGGTTTCTTTTTTCGCTTATCTTTACGCCAAGCTATCGGAACTTGCTTTTGAGCATCAGAAACAAGAAGTAGGTACTACCGATAATCGCGACTAACGTACCTGCTGCAATTTGGCTCGGGTAAATGGCGATTTGCCCTAACCAATCCGCCCAAACCATAAGCGTTGCACCAATTAAACTGCCAACGAATAATTGTTCTTTGACCTTTCTTGCTCCTAGCATCATCGCCATGTGTGGTGCGACCAAACCAACAAAGGAAACAGGGCCGACCGTCGCCGTTGAAAAGGCACACAGCAGAGCAACGATAACAAGCAAAATCGTGTTCGCAGATGATGGATTCAGCCCGCGCGCGTTAGAAAACGCTCGACCAATAGAAATCAGTGTTAGCCAACGTGACAACGCTAATACAATCGCTAAAAGCACCAACACGGAGATAAGTAACACCAATGCACTTGTGCTGGTGACGCGATACGTTGAGCCCGTGAGCCAGAGCAAAATTTTGTAACTTTCCCCAGAGCCTTGCGCCAACGCAAACTGCACGAGAGCTTGTAATAGGGCGCTAAGGGCAATACCTGAGAGTACAAAATTAGAAGGGTTAAAGTGGCTGCGTTTCCCGATAATGAGCAGCAGAATCAATACGGTCAGACTGCCCAGAAAAGCGACGCCCCAGTTAAATGCGGCGAGTACAGAGCCAACCATCACACCAGTGATGATAATGGCAAAGGTTGCGCCGGATGACACACCGAGAATGTCTGGGCTCGCAAGTGGGTTGTAAACGATGCGCTGCAAAATGATCCCTGCAATGGAAAGGGCAACGCCTACTGAAATCGCACTGATCATGCGTGGCCACCGCAGTTGCCATTGGAACTCGCCAGGAATCGCAAACTCAATACCACTGATACCGTGCGTAACAAATGAGTACGCCAGAATGCCGATGATTCCCATTACTGCAATGCCCCAAACTGCTGCGTTCGATAGAGCCGTTTTTCCTTGGCTCATCGACAAGTTCAGCTGATCCGTAGCTGTCAGTTTCTTGCGAGTAAACCAGATCAACGCAGGTGCACCAATGGCCGCCGCCGCCACACCGCTTGGGATGGTTTCTTCTAACAACAAACTGAGATAAATCGCCGCAGAATCGGTGATAAGCAGCAACGCAGCGCCAAGCAACATGCTGCTGATGAGTTCATCGCGTGGCGTTCTCGCTCCCATTGCACGGGCGATGTTTGGTGTTAACAAACCGATAAAACTGATGATACCAACCGCAGTGATTGAGGCTGATACCAGCCAAATACCCATCACCATTAACGCCCCAAACGCGGGTAATACCGCTAAGCCTCGGGCTGCTGCGCCTTCTTGTCCCAGTTTCATTAAGGTCAGAATGCGTGGTGCGACAATCAAAATGACGATTGCGATAGTAGAACGTGGCAGCAACCATTCAAACCAATCCCAACTGTATTGTGAAAGGTCGCCCGCTCCCCACATAAAGATGTTTTGAGCAAACTGTGCATTGAGAATAATTAGAGCTGTCGCGATGGAGCCAAGCAAAATGTTGATGACCATACCGGAGACCACTAAGGGTAACCCCGTCATATTGCGCACACCAGCGATCGAAATGATCAAACCAAACGCGACCAAAGCACCTGCCATTGCAGCGAAAGCGGAATAGTCGGCCACCCAGTCAACAAACCAAATGTTAACGATGACCAGCGCAAGCCAAGCACCGGAAGAGGTGCCCAAGGTCAGCGGTGAGGTGAGGTTGTTTTGCGTTAACTGCTGCATCAAACTGCCAGTCAGCCCGAGCATTGCACCAACCAATAATGTGATGCTCAATCGAGGTAACTGAGACTGCATAAAGAAAACATCACGAAATTCGCTGGCGCTTTCTGGTTGAGTGAACAACTGCCATTGTTCACTCAACGACAAGCTCGTATCAATTTGTAAGCTCAATAGGCTAAGCAACGCAATCAGCGCGACATAGCCAATGTACGGTTTCGTTCTCATTGTTTTGGTGCCAGTTCAATTAAGCTGTCGGTAATGGCTTCTGCCATGTATTGCAAAGACATCGCGCCGCCGTAGGCCCACACCGCTCTTACCGAATTTACGCGCTGTTTTTTCACGAATGGCATCGCTTGCCAAAGTGGTGAGCTGTTCAACTTGCTCTCTTGCGGGAAAGGCTGCACGTAAAGTACGTAGCTTTGTTCAAGGTTTTGTAAGCGGTTGATGCGATCTTGTTTGATGCCCCAAGCGCGCGCAGAGACTTGGATAGGGTTGGTTAACCCAAGCTGCTCAACCACATAGTCAGTGGTCGAATTTTCCGTCGATAGCAGAACAGAATTGGGCGTCGAGAAGCGCATCACCAACACGTCTAATGGGGCAGAATAATGCTGACGAATTTTGTCACGCAGTTGTTTGAATGAGTCATTGAGTTTTGCCAGTTTTTGTTCCGCTAACTCTTGTTTATCAAACAGCGCACCTAGCGTACGAAAATGCTTGATTGCGGTTTGAGCCGCGGCTTCGTTTTGCGAAAAATTCGGCAAATACACCACCGGTGCGATTTGTCTGAGCAGGGGAATCAAATCTTGCTGGGGAGAAGCCGCTAGGATCACATCGGGTTTCAAACTCGCGATCTTTTCCAAATTAGGTTCGGCGCGAGTGCCGATATCCTCAATGGATTCTGGTGCGTAAGGATTCACCACCCACTGGCGGTAACCTGGCAAGTTAGGCGCAGCAATGGGCTCGATGTCTAACGCGAGCACTTGTTCCAAAATGTCCCAGTTGAGAACCACGACGCGTTGCGGCACTTGCTCAAAAGTCACCGCGCCGTACGCATCATGAACGGTAATGTCTGCGTTCGCTCGTGTAATCATCACTGTGAAAAGTAGAGTCGTGCAGCTTAGTTGTTTGAGAAATCGAACCATCATGCACATACCACCGCCACCTTCTGGCTAGCAAGTGTTTCCGCGGGCGTTGGATGGTCAATGAGCTTAATTGGTGATTCGTAAAGTGCAGACAAACGCGCTTCATCAAGCAGCATTTCGGCGTTGCCTTCAAAGGCAATTTGACCTTTTTTGAGCGCAACTATGTGGGTTGCGTAGCGCAATGCTAAGTTCAAATCATGCAGGATCACGATAATGCCTACGTTCTCGGTTCGATTCAGCTCTGCCAGTAGCGCCATCAGTTGAAATTGATGGTGAACATCGAGCGCGGAGGTCGGTTCATCTAGGATCAAAATCGGTGATTGTTGAGCCAACAGCATCGACACCCAAGCGCGTTGGCGCTCGCCGCCCGATAAATCGTCCGCTAATGCTTGAGCAAACGGAGCAACGCCAGTGCGAGCCATGGCTTCAGCGATAATCTGTTTGTCTTCAGGTTTCCAACGACCAAGTGCGCCACGCCACGGAAAGCGGCCTAAGCGCACTAGCTCTTCTACCGTTAAACCAGCCGAGGAGGGCAGCTTTTGTGGCAAATAGGCTATCTGCTTTGCCAGCTCTTTGGTTTTGAGTGATGAAAGGGAAGTGTCGTTTAATGCTACCGTGCCTTTATCTGGTGACATTTGACCAGAAAGCAGGTTCACCAGTGTCGATTTGCCTGAACCGTTATGGCCCAAAACGACAGTCAGTTCATTCGTTGGGATGTTAAGTTGGTCGATGCCGAGGATCTGACGTCCACCTCGAACGATCTCAATATTAGACAGTTGAAACATGGATGGCTCTCAGGAGAAAACTCCCCTCAAGAGAGGGGAGTCGAAAGTTCAATTACCAGCGGTAGTTTGCGTTTAGCATGACAGAGCGAGACTGGCCGTAGTAACACCAGTAATCGCAACCTGATACAAATTCTTTATCCAGAATGTTGTTCACGTTTAGCTGTGCTTGCCACTGTGAAGTGATGTCGTAAGTGACCGACGCATCCCAAAGAGTCACTGAAGGAACGTTTAGGTTCGAGCTCTTAGGGTTATCTTTAGATTCGCCCACATAACGAACACCAGTACCGATGTTTAGGCCTGGAATTAGGCTGTACGCGCTGTAGTCTACCCATGCCGAAGCTTGGTGTTCAGGAATAAGCGCGGCTTGTTTTTTGCCTTTGCCAAAGCTTTCGTCTGTTTTCGCTTTGGTGTAGGTGTAGCTTGCCATCAGTTTTAGATCGTCGGTTAGCTGCGCCGTGCTTTCAAGCTCAATACCTTGAGAAGTCACTTCACCCGTTTGTGTCGCGATCCATGTTGATGGGTTGGTCACCAACGCGTTCTTTTGCGTAATGTCGAACCATGCTAGGTTGATAAAGCCATCCATAAAGCTTGGCTCATACTTCACACCCACTTCTACTTGCTCGCCTTCTAGCGGTTTGTAAAGCTCATTGGTTGCCGCATCAATGGTGCTGATCACTTCAAACGATTGAGAGTAGTTTGCGTAAGGTGACAAACCATTGTTTGCAAGGAACATCACACCCGCGCTGAGAGACAGCTGACCATCATCACGAGATTCGTTTTGATCAACGCCTGCGCCTTTGCCAGAGTTTTCTGTTTTCACCCAGTCGTAACGAGCCCCCACGTTACCAATCCATTGTTCATGCAGTTTCAATTGGTATTGTGAGTAGACACTTGCTTGAGATTTCTCAATCTCACGTTTCACGTTCTTTGAAGGATCAAGTGGATTGAAGTTGCCGTAAACTGGGTTCCACGGGTTGATGGTGCCAAACGCGTAGTTGTCCTGTTCGTCGCCATCGGTTTTGTGAAATTGCAGATCCATACCGACGAGCACGGTGTGTTCTGCGTTATCTGTCATCCAGTTGCCGACAGCATTGTTATCGAACGTGATGCTCTGGTTTTTGCCGTCACGGAATACGATGCCTTGCGTTAATTCTTCTTTCGCTGGATCGTTGTTTGAGAACGCGTAAGAGCTGCGTAAGTACAACTCATTCGAACCGTAGTTGAGGTTTTGCGAGAATGACCACGTGTCATTGATGTCGTGCTCTAGCAAGTAACCTAGAGAGAACTGCGTGCGTTCGTATTTATCGTAGTTTGGCTGACCAAGGTTAGTCGAAGGATCGATTTTGCCAAAGTTAGAACCAATCAGAGTGCCTGCCGCTGGGAAAAATGGGTTGGTTGGCACACCGTTATCACGAAGGTAAGTAGCCAAAACGGTCAGCATTGTACGGTCAGAAATGTCGAACTCGACGCTTGGCGCTAGATAAAAACGCTCGTTGTTGGTGCCGTCCAGTTCGCCATCTTGGCTTGTCATCAGGCCAACCAAACGGTAGCGGATTGTGCCATCGTCGTTTGCTTCATCAGCAATGTCAAAACCCACAGACTGGTGTTGGTTGTTGCCCACTTCGACTTTTACTTCGCCTTGAGGCGTAAATGTTGGTTTTTTCTGTACTGCATTCACGATACCGCCTGGTGCCGATTCACCAAACAGAATAGCTGATGGGCCTTTAACCACTTCCACACTTTCTAGGCCGTAAGGTTCGACCAACCATGTGTAGTAACCGTCGCGGAATAGGCGGTTGCCGTTTAGGTAAGTCGCAGCATCAAAACCGCGAACTTTGAACCAATCGGTGTCGTTGTCGGCGCCATAAGGCTGAGCGGTTACGCCAGATGTGTAGCGTAATGCTTCGTCCAATTTTTGCGGTGCACGAACGCGAAGTTCGTCTTCAGAGATAATAGAAACGCTGCGTGGTGTTTCTGCCGCTGGTGTTTCTACTTTTAACGCTTGTGCTGTGACGGTGATGGTTTCCATTGCGGTAACGTCATCTTGTGCGTTCGCTGAAAGCGCAACCACTGCTACTGTAGGCGCAATCGCGCAAACCATTGCTTTACGGATCGCAACGGTCAGTAAGTTATTTTTCGTCATAAATACATTCCCGACAATTATATTTAACAAGAAGCTTAATTGTAATTATTATCATTTGAACTTTTGTTTCGGTATTTTACTGACTTTCGTATCAAAAGATAGTAAAACGTCCGCAAATTTATTCGCGGTAACCAAAGTAGTTGTTATGTTTAATTGGTTTGAAAAACTGACCCAACCCTTTCCCCAGATGGAAACCGAAAAGCCACCCAAGACGCTTTTTGGCTTCTGTCGCTTTTACACTCGTGGCTTTGAAGCCCCTTTACTTGTCATGGCGATATTCAGTGCATTGATTGCTGTGACGGAAGTGACGCTCTTACGTTACATGGGCGAATTGGTGGATATTCTTGCCAACCAAGACCGTGCAACATTCTGGGCGGATCAAGGCGATCGCATGATGATGATGGTGTTGCTTGTTGTCGTTGTGATGCCGTGTTTAGGCTTTGTGCACTCGATGGTGATGCACCAAACGTTATTGGGTAACTACCCGATGTCTATCCGTTGGTTGATACATCGTTACTTGCTGAAACAAGCGGTTGGCTTTTTCCAACGAGACTTTGCAGGCCGAGTCGCGACCAAAGTGATGCAAAGCGCGTTGGCGGTACGAGAAACAGTGATGAAGCTGGTGGATGTACTGGTTTACATCAGCGTTTATTTTCTGTCGATGATTTGGATGATGGGCGAGGCAGATGGCTTGTTGATGCTGCCGATTGTGGTCTGGTTAGGCATTTATGTTCTGATCCAGTTCTACTTTATCCCACGAATGAAGCAGGTTGCGACGGATCAAGCGGATGCTCGCTCGGTTATGACCGGACGCATTGTGGATTCTTACACCAACATTTCTACCGTGAAATTGTTCGCACACTCGCAACGAGAGTTGGAATACGCAGAAAGCAGCATGAAGCAGTTTTTGGTGACGGTTTACCGCCAAATGCGCATGGTCACTTGTTTGCTGTTCAGTGTCGATGCCATCAACTATTTATTGCTTCTGTCTATCAGTGCTATCTCCGTTTACCTCTGGTTAGACGAAGCCGTGACGATTGGTGCCATTGCGATTGCCATCAGTATTGCGTTGCGTGTGCAAGGTATGTCGAAGTGGATCATGTGGGAAGTTAGCGCGCTGTTTGAAAACATTGGTACGGTAGTGGACGGCATCAATACGATTTCAAACGACGTTGAAGTGAAAGACGTGCCAAATGCCAAGCCTCTGCAAATCTCGCAAGGTGAGATCTGTTTCGACAACGTAGGTTTTAACTACAGTGACGAGAAGGCGGTATTTGAAAACTTGAACCTGACCATCAAACCGGGCGAAAAAGTCGGTATTGTCGGTCGCTCAGGGGCAGGTAAATCCACGTTGGTTAACCTGTTGCTGCGTTTTTACGATGTGAATACCGGTAAGATTTGTATTGATGGGCAAGATATTTCGCAAGTTGAACAAGAGTCGCTGCGTCAACATATCGGTATGATCACGCAGGACACTTCTTTGCTGCATCGCTCAATTAAAGAGAACATTCTTTACGGTGATCCAAGCGCTTCAATGGAGGCTGTGATTAACGCCGCTGAAAAAGCACACGCGCATGACTTCATCCAAACGTTAAAAGATGAACAAGGCAATGCCGGCTACGATGTTGAAGTGGGTGAGCGCGGCGTGAAGTTGTCTGGCGGTCAGCGTCAACGAGTGGCGATTGCTCGCGTGCTGTTGAAAAACGCGCCAATTTTGATCATGGACGAAGCTACGTCTGCACTTGATTCGGAAGTGGAGTCGGCAATTCAAGAAAACCTTGAAGTTCTGATGGAAGGAAAAACAGTGATCGCGATTGCTCACCGTTTATCAACGATTGCTGCGATGGATCGTTTGATTGTAATGGATGACGGCAAAATCATTGAGCAAGGCTCGCATCACGAACTGCTGCAATTGGGTGGTGTTTACGCTCAGTTGTGGAAGCATCAAACCGGCGGTTTTTTGTCTGAGTAAGATGCTGCCAAACAGCTGCATCTAAATGAGACTAAACGAAAGAGGAGCGAACGCTCCTCTTTTTTGTGTCTGTCGTTTATACCGAGTGGGTGGCGTCAATGGGTAACGTTAACTTGTGATTATTCATTGAGTTAGACCAACTTAGTGATGGTTATGTTTATAACTGTCTGTCGTTATTGAATTTTTTACGCTTTTTTTACGCGAACTCCGAATGGGCTTTTGCTAAAGTTTCTGCATCGAATTTTGGTTGATGTACTTTATGTTTGCTCATTGGCGAGATAACACATTTCTCTTTTCTGCCATCGTGATTGTTGGCGCGGTTGTGGCCTCATGGCTGTTAGACCAACTGTTTGGCTCTACGGCTGCCGTCCTGCTGATTTTGCAGTTAGCAGTCGTGGTGGTGGCGTTTCAATGCAACTCGCGATTCGCTTATGCGGCGGCGGTGATCGAAGCGCTGAGCTTCAACTTCTTTTTCACGACGCCTCGTTACTCTTTGCAGATGTTTCGTCCGGAAGACATTTTTAATCTAGTCGTGTTTATGGTGGTGGCATTTATCACCAGCACCTTCGCGGATCTTTATCGTCGCCAGCAGGGCGAGTTAAAACAAACCAAGCTGCAAAATAGCATCCTGCTATCGGTGTCCCACGACCTACGCACGCCGCTGGCAACCATTATTGGAACACTGACCACACTCAACGAGTACATGCCCAAGCTCAATGACTTAGAGCGCAAAGAATTGCTCGACAGTGCGACTTCAGAAAGCCACCGCTTGCATCAATATATAGAGAACCTCTTACAGGCGACTAAGCTCCAACACGGCACATTAAAAATTACCAAAAAAGATGAGCCTATTGCGAATATTGTGCGGGATGCGGTTTCTCGTTTGCCGAATTACACCGAGAAAGTATCCATGAATATGGATGATTCCGTTGGTCATTTGTCAGTAAGTCGTTCGCTTATCGAACAAGCGATTTTTAATGTGTTGGATAATGCCATGCGATTTTCACCAGAGAATGAATCTGTTGAGGTTTCACTTTCTAAGCAGGGTTCGTCGTGCGTGATTGATGTTCGGGACATGGGGATTGGCATCAAAGCTGAAGATGCGGAAAAAATATTCAACCTTTTCTATTCCGGCGCGAACAACAAATCGGCCGATTCAGGCACCGGAATGGGACTCGCGGTTGCCAAAGGCATCATCACCGCACACCAAGGAGAGATTCAATCTATGCCAGTATCAGAAGGGACGCTGATCCGCATTCGACTTCCACTCAATCAAGGAGCAGAGCAGGCGTGAGTTACAAAGTTTTAGTCGTGGACGATGAGCCTCGCATTCATACCTTTATTCGAATTTCGCTGTCTGCTGAAGGGTTTGATTACATTGGCGCGAGTACCATTGCAGAAGCCAAAGCGTGTTTCGAAGCGTATTCGCCGCACGTAATTCTGCTAGATTTAGGCTTGCCCGACGGCGATGGGACGGAGTTTCTCACTGCGCTTCGTCAGACATATAAAACGCCAGTGCTAGTGCTGACAGCTCGCGATCAAGAAGAGGAAAAAATCCGCCTTTTAGAAGCGGGCGCGAATGATTACTTGAGCAAGCCTTTTGGCGTAAAAGAGCTCATCGCGCGCATCAAAGTGCTGGTTCGAGATTTGGTGGATGAGCAAACCGTCGCTGATGAGCTGGTGGCTGGCCGAGTCAAAATCATCAAAAGTACTCACCAATTTTGGTTGGATCAGAGGGAAATTCCACTCACCAAGAAAGAGTTTTCTTTCATTGAACAGTTGATTCTCAAGCCGGGAAAACTCATTGAGCAAACTCATTTGCTAGCGGTGATTTGGGGAAAAAGTCATGTCGAAGATACTCACTACTTACGCGTACTAGTGAGTCAACTACGCAAAAAACTGAACGATAGTGCTGACGAACAGCGACTTTTAAAAACCGAGCCGGGGCTGGGTTATCGTTTAGTGCTTGAGACGTCCAAGCACCACTAAATTCCAAATTTAATCAACGTTAATGCCAAGGTTTAGTGCTGGTTATCGGCACTCGAACAGGATTCGTGTTGCCTATTTTTCGTGACGGAAAATCAGTCTAACCCTTAACGCATTAGCATTTTCTATACATAAAACACAGTTAGGGATTGATATGGCTCACTTTACAGTAATTGGTTTAGGGCGATTTGGCGTTGCCGCCAGCTTAGAACTTATTCATCTTGGACACACCGTAACGGGTGTGGATAGCGACCCGAAAATCGTCGAGAAATACGTCGAAGAGTTAACGCAAGCAGTCATATGTGACGCAACAGACGAAGGCGCACTCAGAGAGTTAGCGTTAGCGAACAGTGATGTGGTGTTGGTGGCGATTGGCGAAGACATGCAAGCCAGTTTGTTGTGTACGCTGGCGCTGAAAAATTTAGGCGTGAAATCCATTTGGGTCAAAGCGAGCACCAAAGCGCACCACACCATCGTGTCTAAGCTTGGTGTACAACGCATTATTCATCCGGAAGAGGAGATGGGCGTAAGAGTCGCGCAGGCACTCAACTATCCGATGGTGAACAACTATTTGGAAATGGGGCATGGTTTGTATGTGGTGGAAATCCACGTTAAATCCAATCTGCACGATACGCCGCTTTCTAAGTTGATCAGCCGAGGCAGTTACAACATTCAGCCGATATTGGTTAAGCGCGAAGAAGCCGTCTACACCAATATCAATGATGAGTTCGTGCTTAATGAGTTCGACACGCTGTTGCTTTGCGGTAGTCGCGCTGAGCTGAAAAACGTCGCTCCAAGGTTGGTGTAACATGGTTTTGTGGCATCCCTCTATTATCCCAATAGAACGAAAGCCCAAAGCGGGCAAAAAACTGTTGGGCGCACCGCCATTGATACTTAGCCTCAGCTTTGCGTGCTTGATCATGCTCGGCACAGTTTTACTCAAACTGCCGATTGCCACCACAGAGCCCATCACTTGGATTCAAAGTCTGTTTACTGCGACATCGGCCATTACGGTGACGGGATTAGTTGTGGTAGACACGGGCACGGCGTTTACGCCTTTTGGGCAGGTGGTTATTGCCTTCCTGATTCAATGTGGTGGCCTAGGTTTGATGACGTTTGCTATCGTGACCTTGCTGGCTCTGGGCGGAAAAATTGGCTTTTTGGAGCGAGCAGTCGCGAGAGAGGCGTTCAACCAGACTGACTCATCGACACTCATTGCCACCGCTAAATCTGTATTGATGTTCGCTCTGCTCGTTGAACTTATTGGTTTCACTATTTTGAGCGTTTATTGGAGTGAAGAGTTGGGCTGGAAAACCAGTTTGTTCCATGGTTTCTTCTATACCATCAGTGCGTTTAACAATGCAGGTTTTGCGTTGAGTGCCGATAGCTTAATGCCTTACGTGGACGACCCGGTCGTTAACTTCACCATTACCAGTTTGTTCATTATTGGTGGTTTAGGCTTCTCGGTTTGGATTGACTTAAAACGCAATCGCCGTTGGCACCGACTCACCGTTTACAGTCGAATGATGATCTTAGGCACGGTGATCATTAACGTGGTGGCACTTATCGCGATTTACCTGATTGAATATGACAACCCCAACACGCTTGCCCCGTTGAGCGAGGCAGGGAAATGGTGGGCATCGTGGTTTCAAGCGGTGACGCCAAGAACGGCAGGGTTCAACACTTTAGCTATCGATCAGTTGGAAGATGCCACAACGGCGATCATTCTGGTGTTGATGTTTATCGGCGGTGGATCATTGAGCACGGCAAGTGGTATTAAAGTTGTGACATTTATGGTGTTAGTCTTGGCAACTTACAGCTATTTGCGTCGTGATGGAGCAACCTATGCCTTTCAACGCGAGATTCCCAAAGAGACCATCAGCAAGGCATTGGCGCTGACTCTGATCTCGGTGGGTGTGACTTGGTTTGCCATCTTCACGCTGTTACTGACAGAGAAAGCGTCTATGTTAGACATTATGTTCGAAGCGGTCTCGGCGCTAGGTACGGTTGGGTTATCGCGAGGCTTAACGGGCAGTTTGTCCGAACCAGGTGAGTTAGTGATCATCTTCATGATGTTTATGGGACGATTAGGGCCTCTTACTTTAGCGTACTTCTTAGCCAGTCCAAGAAAGAAAAAAGCGCGTTACGCGAGCACTAAACTGGCAATAGGATGATGAAACCGATGCGGCGGCAAAGCATGTGGATGGCATGCTTTGCTGTTTGCTTGTGCATAGCATTATTACTAAGTTGTTCATCGAAAGTTATATAAAAAGAGGAATAAATGAGCTTTATGAGTAAGTGGTAATTTTTGGAATAACCACAAATTATATATGCTTTTTGTTTGTCGTGAAGGTCAATAATCTCATTGGATCGAGCGATGTATAGTCGCTAAATTAAGTTGGCAACTTTTCCGTGCTGTTATTGGCATTTAGTACCCATTGTTTGACCTTAATACGAAAAACGACATTACCCATCAACAATGTTTGCCTGAGTTTCGGCTGTTGTATTAACGGCTGCATTTTCTGCAGTTGAAGATAACTACTTTACAAAAGAACTCTCCATGCAAACTCGCCGCGAACTCTTCTTTGCCCCTTTTCAGCGTCTGGCTGTAATCGCAGAGCAATGGCGAGCTGGGTCTAAATCTTACTTAACAGACTTAGCTTCAATCGCGTTACTTCTTCTCCCACTGACATTATCCAACGCGCTGGCTATTCTACTTGGTCACGCATTTCGAGTAGCGGGCTTGGGTGATGTTTCTTTACTGCTTTTCCACCTTTCCGACATTTTGATCAACCTGTATCCCACGGCATTTTGCGTGGTTGCTGCATATTATTTGTCGCACAAAGCCAATGTATCGAGTGTGGTGCTTATTATTTATTCGCTGATCATGTTCTATTTGGTGTCGATAGAAAATGAAAGCTTATCCGCGACGTATACGTTGCCCAATAACTCTCTGTTGGCGCTGATCAGCGCCATGATGTCGTATTTGTACTGCAAACATTTGAGAATTCAATTGCTTGAACCCCAAGCACTGGACTTTACTTCTCGGCTGTTTAAAGACGTTTTGCACTTTTTCGTATTTGTTCTTGTCGCGGTAAGCCTGTCTCACGTCACTGCGGCGATCATGGTGTGGTTTAGTGGCGCAGTGAGCAGTATCGGCGTCGATCCTTTAACGCTTGAAGGCGGTTTAATCTATCAAACCGTTTTGGGGTTGCTAGGGGCGACAGGCATCAATGCTCACAACATGTTGTTTGCCATCAAGCAGCAGATATACGCTGCGACCGAAGCCAACATGGCTGCTTGGCAAGCTGGCGAAGCGTCGCTTAACGTTATCAGCCAAGGTTTTTACGACGCCTTTTTGTCTATGGGTGGTTCAGGAAACAGTGTCTGTTTGCTTTTGTGTATCCTGATTTTTGCCAGAGAGCGCAACCACATCATGTTGGCGTTGGCGGCTGCGCCATTGGTGATGTTCAACATTAATGAAGTGTTGCTGTTTGGTTTGCCGATCATTTTCAACCCCATTCTCATCATCCCATTTGTACTGGTGCCTTTGGTGAGTTTCGTGATCACTTATGCGAGCATTGCGTCGGGTATTATTGATCCTGTCGAGAAGATCGTGAACTGGATGACTCCGCCGTTGATCAGTGGATATGTCGCAATGGGAAACCATATTCAAGGCACAATACTTCAACTGATAGTGATCGCGGCAGGAGTATTGATCTATCGACCTTTTTATCTTGCTTATGCTGGCAAACACGCGAGTCAATTCGGGCTGAATAATGCTTTGAATGGTATTGAGCAATCGCTGTTTAAGTCTCTGCTTAATAGCGTGAAAGATTCAAACATATACAGTATCAACAAATCATCAGCTCAGAAGCGTTTGACTTCAATTCTGCGAGAAGGGGAGCTGGTGATGTTTTATCAAAAGCTACAATCGACGCATGATGAGAAAGTGTTCTCCTATGAAGCGCTGATTCGTTACATCGACAAAGAGGGAAAACTGTGCCCTCCAACGTTCATCAGTGACTTCCAAATGCTTGATGCCATGCCGCTACTTGATAAGTTGGTCATCGAAAAAGTGCTGTCGGACATGAAAACAATGTCGTTATCGCCGTCACGTCGAGTTGCGATCAATATTTCGGTTTCGACGATCGAACAAGCGGATTTTGTTCAGCACTTACAAGGACGACTTGAGCACTATGGCGTGTCCCCAGATTGGTTAGAAATCGAGATAACCGAAGAGGCGGTGTTAAACGATAAAGTGTCGTTGACTAATACGATGATCGCGCTGCAAGCGTGTGGTATTCGCATCGCAATGGATGATTTCGGAACGGGTTATGCCTCGTTTCCGCATTTGCTCAAATATCCGTTTGATAAGATCAAACTCGACCGTTCATTGCTACTTGATGCCACAGATGAAAAGGGGCGCGAGTTATACCGAATTGTGGCTAAACTCGGGCACATTGCCAACTGCGAAGTCGTAGCCGAGGGCGTAGAAACTCAAGCCGAATATGAGTTCGTCGCGCAATGTGGCGTCGACAAAGTACAAGGTTTTTATCTGGCCAAACCGATGCCGATACAAGACTTATCGGATGAGAGAGCATGACCGGATTCGCCTAGTAAAAAGGGAAGCACGCGCTTCCCTTTAGTCACACTCAAATTGAATTCAACGATTATTTGAACTCAAATTTACCCTGCATGATCGCCCAGTGACCAGGGAATGAGCAGAAGAATGAGTAATCACCGCCAGCCGTCATTTTTTCCGTGCTGAATGTAATGCTGGTGCTTTCACCGCCACCAACGACTTTCGTGTGAGCGTAAACGCGCTCGTCGTCTGGCTTCACGTAACTGTTATCTGCGCCAGCAGACATGCCGTCAGTGCCTACCGCTTGGATGTTGGCTGTATCTGCGATGACAACGTTGTGCCCCATAGATTGCGCTGGCATTTTACCGGTGTGGTTGAGCGTTAGCGTTACTTCCTTACAAGTTGCTGGAACACTCAATGTTTTGGTCGAAAACTGCATCATATCGTTAGCATCAATAGAAACTTCACACTCGGCACTGGCTTGTGCGCCGAAGCTCAAGCCTGCCAGTGCCAAGGTTGCTGCTAATATACGTAAAGACATATAACACTCTCCATTTTGTTGTTTTGGGCTGACTTGGACTTTTTTGTCCAATAGTTCTCATTATCAGCCAGTTTTGACCCGAAAAACGTGCTTCAATCGGTATATTGACGATTTGTTGCAAACTTGTACTGGTTCGTTCCACTGATTGATCACTGAACAACCTGATTTTCTTTCGTGGCGTGAACTGGCTCAATTCTCAATTCGTGTAGGTTGAGGGAGTCGATTCAATTAAGAGGGGGAATATGAGATGGGTAAGAAACTAAGAGAAAGCCCAACGTCGACGTTGAGCTTTGGAACGAATTCAGCGGAGGGTTAGCGAGTCTGTTTAAGCTCTGCTAATACTTCGTGTAGTGAAGGCACGATAGAGTGACCAAATTGTTTCACCTCATCGCAAGGTTCAACCAAGTCCGGAATTTGATAAGTGACCATGTTTGCCGCTACAGCGGCGCGAACACCATTATTGGAATCTTCAAAGGCCAAACATTGGCTTGGCTCTACATCCAGACGGTTCGCTGCCAGCAAATAGATTTCTGGATCGGGTTTGCCGTGGCTCACTTCGCAGCCTGTCGTTAGGTTATCGAAGTATTTGCTCAACCCTGCTAATTCCAGTTTGATTTTTGCCACCTCTTTCGCAGTAGATGTCGCGACCGCGATAGGTAAATCTTGTGCTTTCAACCATTCCAGCAACTCAACAACGCCATCTTTTACAGGGATGGCTTGGTGTTTGACAACTGCGTTGTAACGAGTGCGCCATTCAAGATGTAGGCGGTCTAAATTCTCGCCGTAGGCTTTGCGGAAAATCGTCTCAATTCCTGCCGCATTGCGGCCAATGATCGATAGGTAAACATCTTCATAAAACGGAAGGTTTTGTACTTCACATGCTTCTTGGAAAATACGCATACAGACACGTTCAGTATCAAGAAGTAAACCATCCATATCAAAAATAGCAGCTTGGTATTTCATTACATTACAGGCTTGTTGAGTGAGGGAACACATTCTGGCATAAGCCGACGTAATTTTCTCGGAAATTTACTTTTCTGTTTGTCGCAGCTGTATAAATCGGGTGCGGTCTTATTTGATAGGGTGACTTTATGGCTCTAAAACAAAAATGGTGACAGCGCAGCGTTAATCATTCTAATTAATCAATATTATCTTATTGGTATTGTTTATGTTTTCGTGGTTTATCAATTATAAATATTGATTGTTTAAATGTTTTGGATTATTCCCGTAGAGTTTTTATAAAAACTATCTCTAATTAAAGCGTGAAACTTGTCGTAATTCATTACTTGGTTTTTAGGTTATTGAGTTGAATGGTTTTTTTATCACTACAATAGATGTTGTTTAAGATATGAATGTCTCGATAACTATTCCTTCAAGCTTAAAAAGTACAGAGCGTTTTAATGAAGCCCGAAGTGAGTGGTTTGTATTGGAGTTTAAGGATGAAGTTTAAAATCGGTTTAATATCCGCAGCTATTTTGTTATCCGGGTGCGCGACTCAAAAAATGGCTTTCCCGACACAAAACAAATTAACCATTACAGGCAATACGTTGGTGTACGACGGCATGATTACCGGGGATGCCGTGCTCGAAGCCATAAGAATGGTGAATGATAGTAACCAGAAAGTGACAACATTACGTATTACCAGTAGTGGTGGTGATATTGGCGTCGGGATCGAGTTTGGTCACTTCATAAAAAACAACGATATGGATGTGATCGTCAGCCAATTGTGTTTTTCTGCTTGCGCGAATTACATATTGCCTGCGGCGAAAAGTGTGGTGATTGGAAAAGATGCGCTTATTGGGTGGCATGGTGGCGCGAATCAGAGTGACGAGATGTGGGATCAATCGGTTCCTTCGCAATACGAAAAGCAGTTTTATCGCTATCTTACTCGCTTACGAATTAAAGAAGCGGAGTTCTACAACAAAGTAGGAGTGGATCCAAATATTACCGTTTATGGGCATACGAGAACGAATACATGCCAACGTTCAACGCTCGCGAATGGTTGGTATTACACTGAATCTGATATGCGGCACATGGGAATTAAGAACCTGACTGTGCAAGGTGAATTACTGAACACTTTGAACTACAACAACAGCGAGATTAATTCTTGTTTGATGCCGCAAATATTTAATTAATTATCACCGCCACAAAAATCGCTCGAGTGAAAAAGAATACGCCTCGCTTAAATTGCGAGGCGTTTTTGTTTCAATTTGAATCAACTGTAAGCCCGTGCAACGCGACCTTCGCAATTCAAGGTGTATTGTTTGGCGTACGCTGGGATGAAAACAGATTGGCCTTTATCTACTACACACGTTTCACCATTTGCGTGTGTAATCACGAGCGGGGAATCTAGCGGCAACAGGATTTCTGCGGTTCTTACATCAAGCGTTCGTTGGTTGGCTTGTTTTACAATCGCGAATTTGAAATCGTCGACGGGAATTGGGTATTCCAACATATCGTCGATTTCGTTTGGTGCGAGCAATAAGCTGTCGAATGGCTTCTCGTTGAAGCGTGTACACGCAACGAGTTCTTTCACGTCCATGTATTTTGGTGTCAGACCCGCGCGCAGTACGTTGTCTGAGTTCGCCATGATCTCAAGACCTGTACCTTTTAAGTAAGCGTGTGGCGTTTCTGCATCTAAGAACATGGCATCGCCCGGTTGTAGGGTAATGACATTGAGCATCAGTGGTGCAAATAAACCAATATCGCCAGGGTATTGCTTCTCTAGCTCAAGAATAAGGTTGAACAGAGGTAAGTCGGTGATGCGAGCTTGAGCCAATAGCACCGTCAACGCCATCTCTTTCTGTTCGCCCTCTAGTGACAGTAGACCCGAGAAGAAGGTCGCCAAGCCAGTTGGAGTTTGGTTTGCGATAAGGTCATCCACCAAGCCTTGTAGCTCAGGAATCGCCAGTTCAGAGAAGAAGCTGATGATTTCACTTGTTGGGCGGAAGCCATTCATCGCTTGGTATTCGGTTAGCGCGTAAACCAATTCTGGTTTGTGGTTTGGATCTTTGTAGTTACGGTTTGCAGCGGTTAGGGGAATGCCTTGTTTTTCTTCCAGTGCAAAGCCTAATTCTGCTTGCTGTTTGTTTGGGTGAACCTGAATCGACAGTGCTTTCTCAGCAGCAAGCACTTTAAACAGGTATGGAAGTTCACCAAAACGGTTTGTGACTTCTTCACTCAGAAAGGCATTCATGTCTTGAGCAATCAGTGAAGAGAGTTTGGTCTCCTCACCGTTTACCATCACCAATGAGCAACCGTTTGGATGCGCGCCCATCCATACTTCTGCTTGTGGTTCGCCCGTTGGGTTTTCAATGCCAAACAGTTGGTTAACAGAAGTAGTACTGCCCCAAGCGTAGTTTTGAATCACGTTGTTCATCAGGAAAAACATCGGATGCTTAGCTTGAGTTTGAATCGTTTGTGTATCGGACATCGTTAAATCAGACATAGAGTGTCACCATGAGAGAAAATCATGGCTTGGGCGACATTGCCCAAGCCATAGGAGCCATTTGGGGGTAGGGGTGATTAAGCGGCTGCTTGCATCATTTTCGCTTTGCGAACTTTCTTCAGAGTTACACACGTTACTGCGGTAACTACTGCGCCAGCTGCCATACAAATCAGAGCAAGTACTGGGTGGTTCATCGCACCAAGTAGAGCGACAACTGGACCGCCGTGAGCAACACTGTTGGTAATGCCGAATGAGAATGCCATTACTGCCGCTACCATTGATCCAAGTACGTTTGCTGGAATCACTGACATTGGATCTTGCGCTGCGAACGGAATCGCACCTTCAGAGATACCAACCAGACCCATGGCGCCTGCTGCTTTACCCGCTTCGGTTTCTGATTCTTCGAACAGGTCGAACTTACGACCAAGTGCTGTTGCTAGTGCCATGCCTAGAGGTGCAACAGGGATTGCACACGCCATAGCACCCATAAATTGAGTTTGACCACTCGCAATCATGCCCACAGAGAATAGGAACGCGACCTTGTTGAATGGACCACCCATATCGAAGCCAGCCATACCACCAAGTACGATGCCTAGTAGAACGACGTTACCTGTACTCATGCTTGTTAGTAGCGCAGTCAGACCGTCCATTAGGCTTGCGATTGGCGCGCCGATAACGAAGATGAAGAGACCAGCGATGAATAGCGAACCTGTGATTGGCGCAATCATGATTGGCACCAAAGGTTGAATGAATTTGTGGTAGTTAATCGACGTAATCCACTTCACGAAGTAACCCACAAGTAGACCTGCGATGATGGCACCGATAAAGCCTGTACCAGCGTCTGCGCCGTAGAAAGAACCATTATTTGCAATCCAACCACCGATCAAGCCAGGAGCTAGAGCTGGGCGGTCAGCAATCGCGTAAGCAATGTAACCGGCAAGGATTGGGATCATCAGCGTAAAGGCAACCACACCGACGTTGAGGATTTGGTTCCACATGCTGCCTTCAGGAATCGCCATGCCCGCTTCACTTGGCTGACCGCCTACAGCAAGAGCAAGGGCAATCAACAGACCACCGGTTACGACGAATGGGATCATGTGTGATACGCCATTCATCAAGTAGCGATATAAGTCAGAACGAGCTTGAGAAGCTTTGTCGGCAACCGATGCTTGCGTATTGCCATTGGAATCAGCTTGGTACGTCGGTGCGTTTAACGCTTCATTAATCAGTCCTTGAGCATCGCGGATTGGGGCTTTTACGTTGGTTTTAACCACGCGTTTGCCCGCGAAGCGGTTCATGTCAACTTGCTTGTCACACGCCACGATGATGGCATCTGCACGCTCGATTTCTTCTGCGGTTGGGCTATTTTTCACACCGATTGAACCGTTCGTTTCAACCTTGATTTCGTAACCCATTGCCGCTGCACCTTTCTCTAGCGCTTCTGCTGCTAGGTAGGTGTGAGCAACACCCGCAGGACAACCGGTAACACCAATGATGAAACCTTGGTTCGCTGGAGCATCTGTCACTGGTTGCGGTTCTTCTTTAGCAAGAAGGAGTGCCAGTGCGTCTTGGTTGTTTGCTGCGCCTAAGAACGCATCGATGAAACCATCTTCAATCAGTTTTGAAGACAGTTCTGCAAGTACTTCGATGTGGTGGTTATCGCCACCGTCTGGAGAGGCGATCATGAAGAACAGCTTTGAAGGTAAACCGTCTTCCGCGCCGTACTCGATACCTGATTTGCTTACGCCGATCACAACCGCCGGTTCAATCACCGCGGCGCTTTTCGCGTGTGGAATTGCCACGCCATCTTCAAATCCGGTATTTCCTAATTCTTCACGTGCTTTTATATCTGCAAGAAATTGTGTTTGGTCAGAAATACGACCTTGGGCATGAAGAACGGCAACCAGTTCTTTAAATACGTCTTCTTTTGAAGACGCTTTAAGATCAAGCTTAATTAAGTCTTCATTTATTAGTTTGGTGATCATTGTCGAACCCCTATAAATATAATTTTTATTTCAGAGGTATTTTTAAATTACTGAGAAAAAGACTGTAGTGAATAAAAAATGCATTTACTGGAGGATTGTAACCGACTAACTATAGTGTGATTTAGATCGTTCACTGGACAAATCTAGCTGCATATCTGTGACATGATGGATAAGAAGCTAAACGATAAGTGAAATGTGGCTTTGCTCCCATTTAAAAAGGGATTGAGTGTTTTTGATAGAGTTTTTGTTACTGGAAAATTGATGCGTTAACTAGATTTTTGTAACATTAAAATGGAAGTGTGATTTTGCTCAATAGCACAAAAGTCCAGTCCGGTGTATATCTATAGTAAATAGCATCATTGATGCATATATAGAGTGTGAAACAATGATTTTTCATGATTTAATTTCAGCGGTATTAAATGAAAGAGAGCCATTTCATAATATTTGGTTTGCAGGAGATTTTCATACGCCGCCTGAATTTAGCTATCAAGTTAATTTCCCTCGCCTAGAGTTAGTTCTGGATGGGGAATATATTAATGAAATGGAAAGTCATGATCGAAAAGTAACGCACATCGTTGCTAAAAAAGGCGACGCGATATTTATTCCACCTAACTGTTGGAATAAACCAGACTGGGATACCGATTGCTCAGTGTTAAGTATTTTGTTTGGGCGTCGACAACTTGGGTTAAGTTTGGTGAGCAAACGCAAAGGTGAGGCAAACTTTTACGATATTCAAAAGCATAGCATCCAAACACGCTCAGGATTTGCGATAGATAACATCTTAGAAGCGTTGAGCTCACTGGCTCGTGAGAATACTAAAAAACCAATGGATGAGCTTTTACTGCAAGCATTACTGCAATACGCGAAGACGATGTTGGATGCACCAGTCGAGCAGCAGTCACATAGCCGTGTGCAAGATCTCTATCAAGGGATTTGTATCTACATTCAAGAGAACTTCCATCGCCCAATCACGCGTGACAGCATTGCGTCGAGATTCAGTATTTCCTCGAACCATTTGTCGCGCTTGTTCCGTCAGCAGGGGCACATGACCTTGGCAGACTACATTACTTGGGTACGAGTGGATCGTGCGAAGTTTATGCTCAAGAAATACAACTTCAAACTCAATGACGTGTCAGTGCGCTGTGGATTTAAAGACGTGAACTATTTCTGCCGGGTATTTAAGAACCGTACAGGCAGAACGCCGACGGAATATCGTGGTTCGATTTAAGCCTTCAGTCAGAGTGCGTAAATTTTAGAGAAGTTTAGGCGAGCAGCCTCGACATGGCGTACATCAGCAGCGCTTGTAAGTCGACGCTGCTTTTTGTTAGTAGTAGGCGTTCCGCCATTTGATCGGTAAGCAGATTTCGTGTGAGGTTAGTAGCCGCAATGATCTGATCTCGGGTCGGCCTTTCTGGCATCACCAGTGCTATAGCCAGATGAACATCACCCATCTTTGAAGCCCAATCCATCGACTTTTCATTTGCAATAACGGCAATGGAAATATGGTCAACACCTGAAAACATCACATGCGGTAGAGCGATCCCCGGAGTCACGCAAGTTGATGAACGTTCTTCGCGTTTAATAAAAGCAAGAATTAGTTCGTCGGGATGAATGGGGTGGATCAGCTGAGCTAATCCTTTAAGGCATTCAAACTTGGTGAGCTCGGTATGCGCTTTGGCGTAGTGCCATTTGATTTCACAAGGTGGACAAATTTGTGGTAAACGCTCGGCCAGTTGGCTTGAGAACTCGTAATTGATGTGGGAGCCCACTACAGTAAAGTGTTCAGCAATCATGTCTTTGATGACGAAGCAGGCCAGCTCTGCGTCAATGCCAATCGCTGTGATTTGACACAAATCACCTTGTTGTAGACCTGCTTGCAAAATCGCCACGGACTTGGTGAGTTCCGCAACACGATTTTGCGTTACATTAATGATATGTAAGGTACTTTTGAACTTCTTTGCCACTCGATTGAGTGGCTGAGCAAGGTGCGCACTGGCATTTGCATTATCGACGAAAAAGGTGATTTGGTATTCGTTCATCTGCAAATTTAGTCGCGGCAGTGGACGAGGAATACTTTGTCGACGTTCAGCAAAACCTCTTCAATGGGGATTTGAATTTTGCGCGTCCCTTCGAATCGGCCTGGTTGTTCTATCTCAATATCCGACACGATCAAAACCCGATCCGCTTGAGCGATATCGTGAGGAGTGAGCTGATTTTCTATCCCCATCGCACCTTGCGTTTCTACTTTAATTTGCACGTTATGTTTTGGCGCAGCTTTCATTAGTGCATCTGCCGCCATATAAGTATGAGCGATGCCTGTAGGGCATGCTGTCACCGCTACGATTTTCATGTTCTATCCATTTTATTTTTTGTGGATATTAGCACAGCCACCGCAGATTGAATTGATTTGAGCTGGATTAACGCAAGAGCTCTATCACAGTTTGAATCTCATGTTACATTAATCCAGTTAATGCACTTTTAGTCCTATATATCAAAGGGTAGGCACTGGTTAATCTATGCCCAAATAAAATGAGTAGGAACGCATACGAGCCAGGGGATCCTGTATCTCAAACTCACTTGGGTATATATTCGAGCGTGAATATTGGAAGGTAAAACAATGGACATCACAAACCTAATTGAGCTGGAAACGATATGTTTAGATCTAAAAGCTCAAACCAAAGATGAAGCGCTCAAAGAGCTGGTCGAGATGCTAGAGGCCGCCGGCAAGCTCAATAGTCAAAGCCAGTTCTTGGCAGATATCTGGAAACGAGAAGAGATCGGTAACACAGGATTTGATGATGGTATTGCGATCCCTCATGCCAAAAGTGATGCTGTAGCGAAACCGGCTGTCGCGGTCGGGATCAGCCGTAATGGGATTGATTATGGCGCCGAAGATGGCGAGCTGTCCGATGTGTTTTTCATGCTGGCGTCTCCAGATGGTGATGACCATCATCACATTGAAGTATTGGCACAAATTTCCACCAAAATTATCGAAGACGGCTTTGTTGAAAAGCTCAAGTTGGCTCAATCGCGAGAAGAAGCGCTTGAGATGCTGACTGATATTCAAACCCAATCCAATGAATTTCTCCCAACTTCTTTAGAATTTGCATCAGAACCCCTGAGCCCTTGGGCGCAAAAACTTGGCCGCATTAAAGAGCACTTGCTGTTTGGCACATCCCACATGATCCCGTTTATCGTTGCGGGCGGTGTGTTGTTGTCGTTGTCGGTGATGATCTCTGGTCACGGTGGTGTACCACAAGAAGGCATTTTGGCCGATATTGCCCAAATGGGGATTGCTGGCCTGACATTGTTTACTGCCGTGCTTGGTGGTTACATTGCTTATTCCATTGCCGACAAGCCGGGCCTTGCGCCGGGTATGATAGGGTCTTGGATTGCGGTCAGTCATTACAATACGGGTTTTTTAGGTGCAATTGTGGTCGGCTTTTTTGCTGGCTTTGTCGTTTGGCTATTAAAGAAAATTCAGCTACCAGACAGCATGAGTTCGCTTGGCTCGATTTTTATTTATCCGCTAGTGGGGACGTTTGTTACTTGCGGCGCGGTGATGTGGGTGATAGGTGCTCCGATTGCCAGCGCAATGACCACCATGAACGAAGTGCTGACGGGCATGGCGGGCTCAGGCAAGGTGATGCTCGGTACCGTGCTTGGGGCAATGACCGCGTTTGATATGGGCGGCCCAATTAACAAAGTGGCGACGTTGTTTGCTCAAACCCAAGTGAACACGCAACCATGGTTGATGGGCGGGGTCGGTATTGCGATTTGTACGCCGCCATTGGGTATGGCACTAGCCACGTTTTTGGCGCCGAGTAAATTCAAGCGAGATGAACGCGAAGCAGGGAAAGCCGCAGGTATTATGGGGATGATCGGTATTAGTGAAGGTGCGATTCCTTTTGCCGCTGGCGACCCTGCACGAGTGCTACCCGCTATTGTGGCGGGTGGCATCGTCGGTAACGTGATTGGCTTTATGTTCCACGTAATGAACCATGCACCGTGGGGCGGTTGGATTGTTCTCCCTGTTGTGGATGGAAAAGTTGGTTATATCATCGGTACGATTGCTGGCTCTGTTACCACCGCGTTGATCGTGATTGCACTAAAGAAAACCGTCACCGAAGATGAGAGTTATACAGGTCATTCTCAAGTATATGGCTCCGTTCAAGGCGAAGGTGAGGCGGATGTTTTGGCGGTCACATCTTGTCCATCAGGAGTGGCACATACGTTTTTAGCGGCGAAGTCATTGGAAAAAGCGGCTTGTGCACTCGGCATTAAGATTAAAGTCGAAACCCAAGGGGCGAATGGAGTCATCAACCGAATTACCGAGAAAGACATTGAGAAAGCGAAGTTTGTGATCTTTGCTCATGATGTCGCGATCAAAGAACCGGAACGTTTTCGAAAAATAAAAGTGTTGGATGTGACGACCAAGGATGCCATGTTGAACGCTACGGCTTTGTTGCAAGCACGTAGAGTGTCTTAGCATTTTACTTCTGAGAAATTTGTCCTTAATAACCCTGCTGACTGCTTCGGTTTTTACTCCAACATCGTGCTCCGCTTTTATTTGTGCCGCGAGTGAAGGATAAATTACGAGTAATGTTTTCAATTCTTTAGTAGCATGTTACAAAACATTTCAGTCAGGTGAACTAAGGGAAGCGTGCAATGGAAAAACAACGAGTAGCATTTATTGGTTTGGGTGTCATGGGCTACCCAATGGCGGGCTATTTGAGCAAAGCGGGGTATGAAACCAAAGTATACAACCGCACCAAAGCCAAAGCTGATAAATGGGCTGCAGAATACAATGGCATTGCGTGCGAGACACCGCGAGAAGCGGCAGAAGGTTGCGATATCGTATTTACTTGTGTTGGTAATGATAACGACGTACGCAGCGTGGTGTATGGTGAAGAAGGCTTGTTAGTTGGTCTCAAAGCGGGCGCGGTTTTGGTTGATCACACAACAACCTCGGCAGAACTTGCTGTAGAACTGGCGGATGCGTGTAAAAAAGTGGGCAATCACTTTATCGATGCGCCAGTCTCGGGCGGTCAAGCGGGCGCAGAAAATGGCGTGTTGACCATCATGTGCGGTGGTGAACCAAGTGTATTTGACCATGTTGCGCCTGTGATGGATGTGTACGCGAAACAAATCACTCTGCTGGGCGAAAATGGTCAGGGACAGCGTTGTAAAATGGTAAACCAAATCTGTATTGGTGGTATTTTGCAGGGCTTGAGTGAAGCACTTTTGCTTGCGCAAAAATCGGGCTTAGACATTGAACAGGTTGTCGAGACGCTGAAACACGGCGCTGCTGGTTCATGGCAAATGGAAAACCGTGCCACGACCATGGCGCAAGACAAGTTTGATTTTGGCTTCGCGATTGATTGGATGCGCAAAGACCTTGGCTTTTGTTTGGAAGAAGCTGAGCGTGTTGGGCTTGAGCTTCCATTGACTAAGATGGTCGACGAGCAGTACGCAGGCCTTCAACGTGAAGGGCTTGGCCGTATGGATACGTCAGTACTGATTAAGGCTGTAGCCAAAAATCAGTAGTAGATGAAGAACTCTTTGGTATCGAAGAGTTTGAAAAAGTCTAAATTGATCATATCGAATTTCTCTTAACTGGGAGGCGCAACGTGCGCCTCCCTTTTTATTTACTGTGGAATATTTACTGTGGGTTATTTCGCTAAACCTAACGCCAGTTCTAAGCCTTTGCCGTAGGCTTCGTCCGCTTGGTAAGCGTGGTTTACGTGACGTTCTTTAATGAAGTCTGGCACACCATCCATCGCTCGTGCGGTGTTATCAAACAGCGCTTGGCGTTGCTCTTCGTTCATTAGTCTGAACAGGTCACCTGCTTGGCTAAAGTAATCCTCATCAACACGATGGTCGTAATGGTCAGCATGGCCGCTAATTCGCAATGGTGGCTCTGAATAATCAGGCTGCTCTGCCCACTCTTGTTTGTAGTTTGGCTCGTAACCCAGTGTTGAACCGAAGTTACCGTCAACTCGCATTGCGCCGTCACGATGGTAGCTGTGTACCGGACAACGAGGGGCGTTAACTGGAATTTGGTGATGGTTTACACCTAGGCGGTAACGCTGTGCATCTCCGTATGCAAACAAACGGCCTTGCAGCATTTTGTCTGGCGAGAAACCAATTCCAGGAACGATAGCTGCCGGGTTAAACGCGGATTGCTCAACTTCTGCATAGAAGTTTTCTGGGTTACGGTTCAGCTCAAACTCACCTACAGGGATAAGTGGATAATCTTTTTGAGACCATACTCTTGTTAGGTCGAATGGGTTGAAGTTAACTTCGTCGGCTTCTAATTCTGGCATGATCTGTACGTACATTTTCCATTTCGGGAAATCCTGACGCTCAATCGACTCATACAAATCGCGGTGATGGCTTTCACGATCTCTGCCCGCCAGCAGTTGTGCTTCCTCATCGCTGATGTTCTTAATACCTTGCTGAGTTTTGAAGTGGAACTTCACCCAGTAGCGTTCATTTTCAGCGTTGATAAAGCTGAATGTATGGCTACCGAAGCCGTGCATGTGACGGTAAGACGCAGGAATACCGCGGTCACTCATGACGATGGTTACTTGATGGAACGCTTCTGGCAGTGATGTCCAAAAATCCCAGTTGTTTGTCGAGCTGCGCATGTTGGTGCGTGGATCGCGTTTCACCGCGTGGTTGAGGTCAGGGAACTTCAACGGGTCACGTAAGAAGAAGACTGGCGTGTTGTTGCCGACTAAATCCCAGTTGCCTTCTTCGGTGTAAAATTTTAGGGCAAAACCACGGATGTCTCGTTCTGCATCCGCTGCGCCGCGCTCACCAGCAACGGTCGTAAAGCGAGCAAATAGCTCGGTCTTTTTACCAACCTCAGAGAAAATTTTTGCACGCGTGTATTTTGTAATGTCGTGAGTCACGGTGAATGTGCCGTACGCACCAGAACCTTTTGCGTGCATACGACGCTCAGGGATCACTTCACGATCAAAGTGCGCTAGCTTTTCTAGAAACCAGACATCTTGTAGGAGTTGAGGGCCACGTGGGCCTGCTGTCATCACGTTTTGGTTATGAGCAACTGGGCAACCTGCCGCAGTAGTTAGCTTTTTGTTTGTCATTCTTATTTCCCTCCAGGGATTCATCAAAACCTTAGAATCTGAAAGGAAGATTATTACGGAAAGTCATGATGTTAAAGCTGATAATGCTTATCAATTCAATAGGTGGTGACTATGGCCGAAAAGTCACAGAAATCAGAATTGGACTACATTTTAGTTGTTGATTTATCTTAGGATTTATTAGCAACAATCAAGAATAATTGGTAGGGATAAAAGAGGTATGAATGATTGAATTTATAAATGAATACTTGCGCTCTATTTCGATAAAAACGTCCCTTTGATGCGATTGAGACAACGTTATTTGTCTTCAATCCAAGCCTCAAAGGGACGATTAAATTAAGCGTAGTTCACTTCAATTTGTTCGGCTTTCTCGAAAGCAGGGTGTGTCGCAAGTTGTTTACCGTAACGAACCATATTCGGGAATTGTTCTGCTAGGCCAAACATCTGTACTAACTCAACGATGAAAGACATCATGATGTCTGCACCCGTCAATCGCTCTTCTACGAGGTAGGTTTTTCCTTCCAACGCTTGTTCGAAGTAGCTCAATACATTCATTGCTTCTTTGTCGGCGTATGCAGGCAAAAACTGCATCGAGTTCGGCTCTTTACTGATGAATATTTTCAATAGCATCGGCAAAATAGCGGAGCTTTCTGCAAAGTGCATCCATTGTAAATATTCAGTATGCGCTTTTGTACCACGTTTAGGGGCAAGCGCTCCATCGCTGTACTTTTCAATCAAGTATTCAGTCATGGCTCCTGATTCAATAATAAACTCACCATCATCTTCAAGGAGTGGCGACTTACCAAGTGGATGAACGCTCTTTAGTTCTGGCGGTGCCATGAAAGTCACTTTGTCACGAACGTAAGGCACGATTTCGTAATCCACGTTGAGCTCTTCAAGTAACCAGATAATACGCTTAGAGCGTGACTGATTCAGATGATGAAGTTTTATCATTTGTTATCCCTTCCTTATTGCGGGTTGTTATAGTGGGTCGTTGATTTTTACAACAAGCTTGCCAAAGTTTTTGCCTTCTAGCAGACCGATAAATGCCTCTGGCGCATTGTCTAGACCTTCTACTAGATGTTCGCGGTATTGGATCTTTCCTTCAGCCAACCACTGATTGATATCTTGAGCGAACTCACCGTAACGGTGACCGTAGTCATCAAAAATGATAAAGCCTTGTACCTTGATTCGTTTCGTCAGTAGCTTACCCATTAGCAGAGGTAGATGATCTGTGCCTTCAGGCAATTCTGTTGCGTTGTATTGAGAAATCAATCCACATAAAGGGATACGTGCACTGGTATTGAGAAGTGGCATGACAGCTTCGAATACTTTGCCGCCCACGTTTTCAAAGTAAACATCGATGCCGTTGTAGCATGCATCTTTCAATTGTTGTTCGAAATCATCTGCTTTGTGATCGATACACTCATCAAAGCCTAAAACCTCTTTTGCGTAGCGACATTTTTCTTCACCACCGGCGATACCAACTACGCGGCAGCCTTTGATTTTACCGATTTGACCAACTGTCGCGCCGACAGGGCCCGTTGCCGCAGCAACTACAATGGTTTCACCTGGTTTTGGCTGTCCAATATCCAACAAACCCATGTATGCGGTAAAGCCAGGCATGCCTGCAACACCCAGAGCGTATGATGGGTTTTGTGGCTCTTTGCCCAATTTAATCACCATCTCTCCGGTAGAAATTGCGTAGTCTTGCCAACCCACGGTGTACGCAAGTACCCATTCGCCCGCTTCATAGTCCGGGTGGTTTGATGCTTCTACCTGACAAACGGTGCCGCCAATCATCACATCGTCTAGCGCTACTGGTTCTGCATAAGATTCTGCGTCGCTCATGCGACCGCGCATGTATGGATCTAGCGAGAGGTAAACCGTTCTCAGCAGCATTTCTCCTGCCTGTGGAACAGGTTTTGCTACTTCTTCTAGGCGAAAGTTTTCAGTTGTAGGAGCACCATGTGGGCGTGATGCTAGGACGATTCTACGATTGGTTGCGTTAGTCATGTTTATCTCACTTATAGATTAGACCGGTCGTCTAGTGTTCATTCCAAAATATCCCGCTCTTAGAGCGGGAAGATTTAGTGTGTTCCAAAAGGTTAATAGCCCAAATGAAACACGTGTAGGGTATTCATCTTACTTTAACGTTACTTGTTATGGGCAAGTACGCGTGTTTTGCAGTAGATGTTGAGTATAGGTCAGGCTTTGCGTGAGCGCTTCCTGATCTTGATACAGTTTGTTCAGTAAGCTTGCGCCATTCCAAAGATAATAGATCTGTCTGGCCAACAATGCGCTATCACCGTTTGGGATAGAACCATCTTTAATACCGACATCAATACACTCAGCCATAGCTTGAATGGTCTTATCAGCGCCTCGACGCAGTGCGATACGCATAGGCTCCGATAAATCTGACACTTCGGCGCTTAGCTTCACTAACAAACATTTGTTTGCATTACAGACATCATCTTCTACTTTTACCATTTCTTCAAAGTAGCTCATTAAGCGTTGGTAGCCATTGAGCTCGGTATTAGTGAAGCGGGCAGTCAATTGTTCAAAGTACTTGTTGAAGTAATCTTGAATCATTGCCTCACCAAACTGTTCTTTAGATTTGAAGTAATGATAAAACGAGCCTTTTGGCACTTCGGCCGTTTTTAGTAGCTCTGAAAGTCCAACACTCGTAAACCCTCGGGTAACAATCAATTCGTATCCGACGTCGAGAATGTGTTGGCGTGTGTCATTTGTTTTTGCGTTCATGGGCGGTACTATAAGATGAATTAGACCAGTCGTCTAGTTTTTTGTGGTCTACTTTTTGATCAATTCGTATTCGATAACAAATAGCTTATCGATATCCGGATAGATTTCTCGAATCAACTGTTTGAGTTTTGGCAACTCGATGGCTTCTTGTTCTGCGTGAAACTCGTTGATTTCATCAAAGTTTAATGGCTCAACAGACAAGATTTTGATATCACAAACCTTACGGTCAGTTTCCAACGTGAACACTTCTACTTCTGTGTTTGGTACATAGTGACTTTCTGATTCGTCACGAATAGTGATGGTCTTTTGGCCAGAAGTGATCAATGGCGTGAGAAATTCGAAAAAGGTAATTTTTGTTGGATGAGATGACATGAGGCTCTCTTTTCTCCGGGTTATTTGGCAAGATTATATACCCAAATAACCCAAAGGTGTTTGCCTAACAACAGGTGCGTCACCTGCCGGAGAGTTTATGCACGAGAGCGAGATGCTCGAAAGAGGGTAATCGCTTTGGCACCAAAATACCCAAGGATCATACCAATCCAGTTGGTACTCAAATCGTCAAAGCTGAATGAACGGCTTTCAATAAACAACTGGCTAAATTCTTCCGCCGAGATGATCAGTAGTAAGCAAAACAGCAGTCGAATCCCGAACGCATCCATTTTGGTTGCGTGGGTAAAGCGAGGGAAGGTAAACACAGCAAGAAAACCAATCAACATGCTAAACGTAAAATGCAGCGTGCTTGAGCCTCCAACATAGTTCTCCATATTCAGATAAACGGCATGATTTAGCTCTGAACTCTTCCACAAAGAAAGGCCGATGGTCAGTAGAGATATAGAAATAAAACCTAAACGTGCGATCGTCGAAGTCATCGTTACCCCACAGGAAAGAAGCCTAAATAGCGTTTTACAAAATAGAGCGCGGCAAGGTTTTGGATCGCCATGCCGATCGCCATTGCCCATGCAGCCCCCAGAACGCCGTAGCTTTGGCTAAGAAAAACCAAAAGAGCGATGGAAATAGTGCCTGAACAAATCGTGATGTATTTCATCGTTCTCTCATGGCCGCTCATTAGCAATAAAAATCCTACCGAGCCAGTGGCGATATTGACCAGCTGCCCTAAAGAAAGGACAACTAACAGCGGAGCTGCCGCAAGAAATTCATCACCAAAAAGCTGCATGACGAATTCAGGAAATAGGGTGCAAATCAAGACAGGAAGTAAAGCTGCGCCAATGTTTGCACGACAAGCCCATCGACTTAAATTTCGCAGTTTATCCAGCTTTCCCTCTTTAAAAAGAGAGGCGAACATTGGGGCAACAACGAAGTTAATGGTAATCAGTACAAAGCCAATCAGTAGCGATGTTCGTTGCGCTGCTGCTAACAACCCTAGCTCCGTGGTAGAAATGAAAAAACCAGCAATAACAATGCTTCCCCATTGGAGGATATTGGTGAAAATGCTGCCAATCCACACTTGCTTCGCAGAGGAGAGCAGTTCGATATTTGTTGTCGGGGTCGGCTTTTGATATTGACCAGAGCTAAACCATTTAGTCGTTGAAGCAATACTGACGATCAGACTCGCCAGCAGCAATGCCGTCATTAGGCTGTTGATGTTTTGTAAGTGCAGTGTGCTCAGGCCAATAATGAACAAAACCATGAGCACACTGACGCCGAGTTGAAGCGCGAATAGGGATGGCACCACCATTTTACTTGCTTGTAAAACACGGCTGTTGGTTTGTCCTAATACGAGGAAAGGTACGCACATCAGCGCGAGCGTAATCGCCACCATTGGACTGTTGGTTTGATTCAATTGATTTGGAAAAAGGTAAAAGCCGACAAATAGAGTAACGGCAGCCATGAAACAAAATGTGATACTGCGAGTTAAAGCCGTCCAATAGTTGTCACTTTGCTGTTGAATATCTCCGTTGCTAAACGCGATAGCGTTGAATCGGACTAAAGCAACGTCAAAGCCTCGCTGAGAAATAATGGCTGTGAGCGATACGAGATTGAATAAGAAGAAAAACTGACCTGAAGTGGATGCATCGGTTGTGCGCGACACGATGAGCGTAAGCAAAAAGGCAAATAATGCACTGAAAACTCGCGTGATTGCCGTTTTCATGCCGAGTGACAGCAAGTTCTTTTTGCCACTCGGCATAAGTAGCAGTTTTTGTTGAATGGCTTGAAACATTCGATTTCTCTAACTGTAAATGTTGTTTAGAGCGAGGCGTTGTTTTTCTTCACTGAACGTCTCATTCAACTCGGTGGTGTATTGGCGAAAATCAATGTCATCATAGTGATTGATGCAATGTGTCATTTGCTTTGCCATGTCTTCCGGTGTTTGCGCCAAAAAAGGATAGTTGAGATCTTTTGTGGCACCAATGGAACGAATCACCATAGGGAGATGCAGCTTCGCGGCTTCTAGAATCGTTAAAGGCATACCTTCCCATGCAGCGGTATGTAAATAGAGATCGGAGGCCTGCAGTTTCTTAACCACTTCATCGCGAGGAAGCATACCCGTTACTTGTACGCCCTCGGCTCTTAACGCTTGCTCTAGCTCTTTGTCTCCTCCTCCAATCCAAGTAATGTCTAATTGGCGATTGAGTGCAAATCGATTCAAGCAACGGAGTGTGTTAAGTAAAAATTGAGGGTCTTTCTGTGGTGCGACACGCCCTAAAACAACAATGTTCAATGCAGCTTGATGGTCTCGGCCGACACGCGTCGCACTTTGATAAGAAACGTAGTTGTTCAGCAGTTCCGCTCGTTTTGCTCCAATGCTAATGGCTAAATCACATTCGCGCTGACTGCAGCCTGCCACCACGTCAATTTTGTTGAGCATCACCTTTTCTAAAGCTTTGTATAGTTGGCGAGCGAAGCCTGAAATGTCTTCTCGTTCAAACGCATAGCAGTGCGGGGTATACACCAAGCGGGCGCGGTTGAGTTTCAAAAATCGACCTAAAAAACCGGCTTTGCTAGAGTGCAAATGTACAATATCGGGTTTTATGTCATTGATGGTTTGATTGGCGTCTCGCACAAACTGCAGAAGCCCACCTTCCACCCATTTCGTTTGAGCAAAAACATCGTGATTGCTGTCTTTGGTTAAATCATTGTGACGCGCTCTAGCAAGCAAAAAGTGTTCATACGGTTCATGTCGAGATGAATGTACATAGCTGTACAGTGCAGTTTGAACACCGCCACCAAAAGCTTCGGTAATATGAAGTACTTTTTTCATGCTGACTTTGTCCCTGGATTTTTTAACCACTTGGTTTTGAAGGTATCTCGTTCTTGCTGTGAGTAAATATGGCGATAAAGCGGTAAGTCATACATATAAAACAACTTAGAAAAATCGTAATGCTGTTTAAAGTATTGGTGGATGTTGGAATACCATTTGTTCTTTGCTTCATTGCTGTTTTTCAGAACAAAGTTGTCGACATTTAGGAAGTCTCCAATCTCTTTGTCGAGGGAACTCAGTTGCTCGCACTTAATGAGAATGACGCTGGCTTTGTCATTGTTGAACGTGAAAAATGGTTGAGTGTTATCGATCTCTTGGCGCATGACATCGATGCTGAAGTTACGTTTTAGCTCGTTATCGAACCAATCTGCGAAGTAGTTCAGGTTGATGTAGTTATCAAAGCAATGCTCGAGATGCTTGTAGGTCACTTCCATATCGCGGTGGATGGCGTCGTTCTTTTTGCCTTCGATAAATTGCAGATGCAAATCTTGGAAAAAACGGGAGAAAACTGTCGCAATCGGGTCACGGATTAATGTAACGATCTTGATTTGCTCGCGCTTTTGCAAAATGCGCTTGCGTTGATTCAGAACCAAACGATACATCGCGCGATTTTTAAAATCGAAGAATTTACTCACATCCTTTTTGTTGTGGTACATGTGAAATTCTTCATGATCGTCAAACGTGTGGATGTGATAGCTCGGAATGTTACGCGCTTCCAAAGTATGCTCGATAGACGATGAGCCCACTTTCCCCATTTGATACACCAAGACGAAGTTATCAGCCCGAAGTTCTCGGTTCTTTTCAAATTGTCGAGCGATAGAGTATTTCATTGATCAAATCCTTGATTATTAAAATTCGTGACTTTTATTGACTGGCAGCGAATGGATGACTGTCTGAGGTTCTGGTGTTCGTTTTCGACTGATCATAACTGGCAACAAAAGTATCAAAATGATGGTGGTATTTACGGCAACGAAGAACACCATGATGAGGGCGTAAACCGCGAGTAAAAGACTTTTTCTGTTGTCATCGATACTGCGAAAACAAAATTTGATGAAAAGAAAGTAGCCTCCAAACAGAAACGCAATGCCGAGCAAACCGTATTCGATGGCGGTATCGAGCACAAAGTTGTGGGTGTAAATTGCTAATTCATCGTAGTTGAAGTAATCGATCATAAAGTTGGGCAGCATTTTGGCGCCCACGCCTAAAATAGGGTGCTGCGTTAAGATATCCATGCCGTTTGCGAGTAGCAGCTTGCGATGCAAGTTGGACACCCATCGCGCTTCACTTTGGTTGGCAAACAAAATGTCTTCTTGAGTGATCTCCAGTTTATCGGCAAGAGCATCAAAACCGACGTAGAGCGTGGTAGAGACTGTTCCAATAACCACAAATGCCAACGCCAAGAGAAGCATCCATGTATAGGTTTCACTGATGGTTTTTCGCATCCAGTTTTTAATAAAAATCTGATCGAGAAAAAACAGCAAACAAAAGCCCAGCAGAGCTTTTCGTTCTTGAGATAACACGAGTAGCGAAAATGCAACTAGCATCAAAAAAGGGAACAGGCGAATTTTGTCGCGATACAAATAGAGTAGCGAGCACAACACTCCAAATCCGTATTTACTGACCCCGAGTAATTTAAATCCGCTTTGATAGCCTTGGGCGAAGTGCCATGCTGCGACTAGACCACAGATGATAAAAAGTAGGTAGGTGAAATAGACCATCACTCGCTCATCATCAAATGCACCGTAAGCGTAAAGTAAGCTCAGTAGACAAAGAATGGCTAGCCACTGAACGGTTTCGATCAATAGTGGGGCCAAAGGCACTCTGTTCAACAAACCATTGATAAATACATATCCAGTAAACAGTACCAAGAATCCGATACATGGGTGCAACAGTTGCTTTGCTCTTCCTTCTAAAATGATCAAGGCGATTAAGCCAACAGAAAGCAAGCTTGCGATATCGGAAGGTGCAAGTGCCACGCCACCTACAGCGAATTTAACTGGGACAAAAAACAATGCCAGAGTAATAGCTGCAAGGAGTGGAACGGTATTACTTATCGGTACAGAGCTGTTGGTAGATTCCATAATAGCCCTCTCGAAATTTGTCGATGGTGTAGAGTTTCGCTCGGTTGACGGAATAATGACTTGCCGAATTGTAAAGAGCCGCGTCTTCGCATAGCTCTGCAACCTTTTGCGCAAGCAGATTGCTATCACCGACTTCGAACAGATATTCTGAGCTGCCAGTAACCTCATCTAATCCCGGTACATCGGACGAGAGTACGGGCAAACCTGCTGCCATCGCTTCTACGGCGGCGAGCCCGAATCCTTCAACGTGGGAAGATTGCACGTAGATATCCATATCGCTGAGAAAGAGAGGGATATCGGATACGACTCCGTGAAAATGCACGCGAGGTGAAACGTTTAACGATTGAGCAAGTCGTTGAAGCGAGGCTTTTCTTTCTCCATCTCCGGCAAGGTGTAAGTGGTAACACTCAGGCAGTTTTGCGATGGCGTGAATTAACGTTTCGTGATCTTTGTGTTCATGTAGTCGGCCGACCATGCCAATGTTGATGGTTGCTTTCTCGCTGAGATCGTGGGCTTGTTTGGCCGTCATCGGAAAGCGATTTAAGTCGACGCCGTTATGTACAACTCGATACTTGTGTTGGTACCGAGGCATGAACTTCACCAATTCTTCTTGAACTTTTTCACTGATGCTAACGGTATAGTGGTGACCCCAATAGAGGACATATTCTATGAACTTAAACAGAGGGTAATCTCTGCGTCGGTTGTAAGAGCAGTGTTCTGTTTGAATGCGTTTTTTCCCAATAGCAAGCAGCGCTAGGTAAATAGACGGATACAGGTGTCCGTGAACAAGATCTGGCCAGCGTAGTAGTGACCATTTTTCCGATAGAGACAGTGTCTGCCAGTTAAAACATTGGATTCCCTGTGCGGAGAGTTGTTCCAAATAGTCGTTCTCAGCACACAACACGAGGATCTTGATTTCATACTCGGGATTATGCTCGAGCACCAAGTCCACTAAGAACTTTTGCGCCCCACCATTTTGAGATAGGTCGTTGATGATGTGTAAAATTTTTGTTTTCATCAGTGCGCCATTTGATACTTTTGTTTGAGTTCGGAAATTTCACTTGAAGTAAAAAAGTGGGTCGTCAATTTGGATGACAACATTTCCTCAATAAACTCAGGTTTAGGTTGATAGCTGTTTTTGAACTCATTGAGCAGCGAGGAGTACCATTTGTTGTTTGATTGGTTGTCGTGGACCACATCAACTGGATATCCGAGAAAATCGCCAACGGTAGCTGGTGATTGCTTCAGCTTGTCACTTCGAATTACGAGCAGAGAAAAGTTGCCTTGTTGGTAGGTTTGGCAACCAGCTTCATGATCGAACGGTTTATTGAACACGTCGATCCCTGTTAGCATTTTGATTTCATTATCAAACCACTCCAAAGGGTAGTGGTGATTCATGTGCTCTTCGAAAGCTTCTTGCAACAATTGCGGACGCTCAGATCGAATTGCACTGTCGTCATTTAGGTATTTTTCTGCCATCCAGAAAGGTAAAGATTGAAAGAACATCGAGATATTTCTACCAATCGGCTCTCTCACCAATGAGATGATGCGCACGTCTTGTTTACGTTTGAGCATGTGACTCATAACGCTTCGCTTGAGCAGACGTTTTACATAATGCTTGTTTGGTTGATGCAGCTTTGCTCTCACTGGAGAGATCTGCTTGTTAGCATCAATCGCCATAAGGTCATGCAAATGAATCGAGTTAGGAATCGACTTTTCTAACGCACTCGAGCCGACTTTACCCATTTGATATATCAGCACCGGGCGTTCTTGGCTTTTTAATATCTGATACCAAGACGCATGTTGATTAGTAGGCGTATTTCTGGACATATAAAGTCTCTCCTTCCTTAGCTTTTGCTTGAGTGATAAGCACGCCAAGAGACGGTATCGAGTGTTGTATTTGTTTAGATAGCGCGACATTAACCAGTGATGCTTTGGTGGACTCGGAACGAATCACTGTGATGAGTCCGTTCGCATATTGGCCTAAGATGAGCGCATCACTGACCGACAGCAGTGGTGGTGTATCGATGATGATGCGATCGTATTTATCTTGAAAATGGTCCAGTAGTTTTTTGAAGCGATTGGATGCCAGCAACTCTTGTGGGTTGGGTGGAATCAGCCCGGCAGGTAGTACATCTAAATTGGCGTCATCGATGCGAACGATACAATCTTTTATTGCGGTATCCATCGTCAATATGTTGGTTAAACCTGGCTGGGACTCAGGAATATTGAATCGTTTGGCTAAAGATGGACGACGCAAGTCGCAGTCGATAATCAACACTTTCTCCATAGTCGAGAAGGACACCGCCATATTGATGCTGGTGGAGGTTTTGCCTTCCTCTGGAATCGCTGAAGTAAAAGGTAAGATCTTTTGCTTAGTGTTGGTCAGCCTTAATAGCAACGACGTTCGAACAGAGCGACAAGCTTCGCTAAAGAGTTTTTCATCTTTATCTAAGTAGGCGGTATAACTTACCCCATTTTTTCGCAGGGTACGTTTTTTCACCATTGGGATAACCCCCAAGCATGTCACGCCTAGCTTATCTTGAACATCGTTTGAAGTGCGGATGACTTCTCGCAACGTTTCTAAAATGATCACCAATGCACAAGCGATAGCAAAACCGAAGAATGTGGCGATAAGCACCAGTTTCATTCGTTGTGGCGCGACAGGAAACAGGGGAATGATCGCTTTATCAGTAAAGCGAGCGGTCACATTTTTGTAATCGCTAGTAGCGCTGGTTTCTTTTTCTCGATTTAAGAAAGCTTCGTAAAGGTCTTTGTTTGACTCTACTTCTCGTTTCAATTGCTCATAGCGCGCCTTTTGCGAACCCAATGATTGGAAATCTGATTTTTTTCTGTCCAGTTCTTCGCGCAACATGTCTTCTTGAGCTTTCGCTGCAAGTAAGTCTTGTTGCTTACTAAAAGAGATTTCGCGAATCAATTGCTGAGTTCGCTCTTGAATAGAGGCGAGTTGCGCTTTCGCTTGGACCATTCGATCGTGTTTTGGTCCATAACGTTGCGCCAGTTCAGAAACGTTCTTCGCAGCTTGGGCTTCGGAAAGTTTTAAATCACGAATCTGAGCTTGATTGGCAAACTCGTCAATGGACAGCAGGCTATCAAGATTCTGAGAAGATTTTCTTTTTAGTAGTTGGATCAAGGTTTGCGCTTCGATGCGCTTATTGACAGCGGTATTGAGCTTACGGTTAAGCTCTTCTAGTTCGTTGGCGTAGATGTCGTCGATGCCGTTGATATCAATCAAGCCTTCTTTGAGCAAAAACTCTTGCAAAGCATGCTCTGATTTTTTTAAGCGCTCTTCGAGTTTTTGAGAGTTATTAGTCAGCCATGTTGCTGCATTTTGAGTCACTACGAGCTTGGCTTCGAAGTTGGCATCAATATAGGCCTGACCAACCGCGTTCGCGACTCTTGTTGCTAACTTTGGATCGGCAGAACGAAAGCTAATTCGCACTAACTGTGTGTTTCGAACAGGTTCAATTTCTAGCTTTCTTTTGAAGGCTTGAAGTGCTTGATAGTAAGACTCAGAGTATTGTGATGTCTCTTTTGGGCTAGGAGAGACATTCAATAAATCTTGTACTAACGGGACTGCTTTGATGTCGTCGATTTTTTGTTTTAGTCCACCGGAGCTCGTAAATTCAGGGTGTTGAGTTAAATTCAGTTCATTAATGACTTTGTCGGCAATGTGGTTGGATTTCAGAATAGCGATTTGTGTTTGAAAGTACTCTTTCTTGGTCGTATCTACGCCGTACACTTCTTCAATCGATAACGCACTTTTTTGCTCTTCTTGAATCAATAGCGTTGCTGTTGCTTGGTAAATGGATGTTTTGGAGTAGATGTACCAAGTGCACGTCAATGAGAATATAAGCGTGAACGCAGCAATGCTAAGCCAGTTTTTTTTCAGCGTTTTAAAGTGATGGCCAAAACGAATCAGTTCCACTTTGTTCATCTGGAAATTGTTGGGATGAGTTCCGTTCATTTGATTACCTGTCACTAGAAGAAGCTCTGATCAATAAAGACAATGTCGCCTGGTTCAACCGTGCGCTGCATACTCACGCCTTCTACGGTTTTGCCAGTTTTATGTTTGGTTAAGTTAATGCTTTTACGTGAAGCTCTATCGGTGAGCCCGCCAGCTAGTGCGATGGCTTTTTCTATCGTCAGTCCTGGTCGATACTCAAATCCTCCGGGTTTACGAACTTCGCCATTGACGTAAAACAAACGGAAGTAATTGATTGTCACCATGACTTTCGGGTTGATCAGATAATCGCCTTTTAAGCCCGTTTCGATTTCGTATTTGAGCTGTTTTGGCGTTTTATTGATCGCTTTGATTCGTCCAAGGTAAGGGTAATCAAAGTAACCATCTGACGTGATGAGGATGTTTTTAATAGAAAGATCTTCCTCCCCGTAAACTTGCACTGAAATAGTGTCACCAGTATCGAGTAGGTAATCTTGTTCGTTTGAATTCGCGCTAACAAAAGTACTGAAAAGTAGCAGAGCTAGGCCAATTAACTTGAATAATGGATTCATTAACATTCCTTGTTACAACGAAAATTGCGCGCTTACCGTCCAGACATTTTGGTCGTAGCTATAACCTGAACGATTGGATGTTTTGTCTTGATATTGCCAATCCGCTTTCAATTGAATCCAGCGTCTAATTTGATAATCAACGCCAGCGGAAAGGGTATATCGTTCGTCGTTTCTCGTGATGCCGGTGTAATCATCTTCTTGATAAATGCCACCTAAACGAGTGGCTAAATAGCTGTTCCAATCGTGTTTGATATCTAGGCGATAACGAGTCTGTAAGTTGTAGTCACCATCTTGGTCAGGGTTGACGGCTGCTTGGGTAGTTTTGACCGTCACCAACGTTTGCTCTTGTGGTAGCCATTCAAATCCGATATCCCAGCTAAAGCCTTTGAAGGTTTCTCGTTGTTCACTATCAAAGTCTTTAACTTGATAGCCAAGCCTTGCGATACCTTGGGTTTTCCCCGATATTTCCCACTCAGCACCGGTGTAGTAAAAGCCGGTGTCGCTGTCTTTTGATGCAGCGCGAGGGTTTTTATTAAGGTACTCGGTGAAGACTTGTTTTGTCCCAACTAACCAATAGGTTTTAGGAGTCGCTCTAAGGTAAAACTCAACGTGGGCGTTTGGGGCGCGGAAGTCGTTGTACTTAGTTTTTGCGTTGGGCTTGCCAGGTAAACCGTTACGATAATTTTGGTAAGTTTTATCGCTGTAGCCTAAGCCAAATTCGAATCGTCCTTTCGCACCAGCAGAGCCAAACACGTAGTTGGTTTTCAAATCATTACGGTAAAACTCGATAGGTGAATCGAGAAGGTTACCTTGTCCTTCAGTGATGTCTTCACCGCGGATTTCATGCAATGCCTGAAAACGATAATCCACGACTAAACGATGACGATGATTGAATTCAAAAAAATTGGTGAACTGAAAGGTATGGTCATCGTAATCATTCTTATCGTCCGAAGAAAAGCCCGCTTTCAGCTTGTACTGAATGTCTGCGCGATATTGATTGCGTTCGATACGTGCCAACAAGCTAGGCTCTAGTCCCCAAATGTTTACGGATTCTATATCTTGAGATTTTTCCGCTTTGTTTATGTTGTCGTCACCTTCGTAGAACGCTTTGACCAATGGGATAAACTCAATGCCAGATTCAGTTTGATACGCCATTGGCTCTGCTAATGTAGCTGTTGAACAAAGGGCGAGCGCAAGTGCTGGAGTTGTTGTTTTCATCATCGCCGCCTTAGTACGCATTGGAGCCAGTAAAGCCTTTGAACACGGTAAGGAAGATGATTTTGATGTCCATCCAAACCGACCAATGATGGATGTAATCCAAATCAAACTCGACGCGTTTTTCCATCTTATCGAGCGTGTCGGTTTCGCCGCGATAGCCGTTGATTTGAGCCCAACCTGTAATGCCTGGTTTGACTTTGTGGCGCAACATGTAGCGGGCGACAATCTGACGATATTCTTCGTTGTGCGCAACGGCATGAGGACGAGGGCCAACGATCGACATAGTGCCTTGTAATACGTTGATAAACTGCGGCAGTTCGTCTAATGAGGTGCGACGTAGAAAACCGCCAAACGGAGTAATACGAGGGTCGTTTTTCGTAGCTTGTTTGATGTTTGGCCCTTGATCCATCGTCGTCATCGAGCGGAACTTCCAAACTTCGATTTTTCGACCATCCAAACCATAACGATGCTGCTTAAATATTACAGGGCCTTTTGACGTCAACTTAATACCGATGGCGATAGCAAGCAGGATTGGTGATATCAACACTAAGATAATGCTAGAAAACAAAATGTCTTCGAAGCGTTTAATCCAGGATGAAACACCAGCAAAAGGCGTATCGAACACGCTGAGAGTTTGAACTTGACCAATTTGATCCCAGCGAGAATGGAGCAGGTTGTAAGTAAAGAAATCCGGGATCAGATAGGTGTTCGCTGTGGTGTCGGAGAACTGGTTCAGGATGGAAGCAATGCGCTCTTTAGCATGCATTGGCATTGCAATGTATACGTAATCGACCTCACCTCGTTTTGCTCGTTCTAACGCTTGGTTTACCGCGCCTTTGATTGGGTATTCGGAGCTAGGCAATCTGTCGCTAGAGCGTTCGTCATAGAAGCCGTCAAATAGAACACCATGCTCGGTGTGGTTTTGAATCTCGTTGGCAAGGGTAATGCCGTGAGGGGTCTGACCGATGATGATAGCGGTGCGTGTGTTGAAGCCCATTTTTCGCAAATAGGCCAAAACGGTACGAAAGGTTACTCGCCACGCCAACAGTAATGCCGGCGTAATAGTAACCCATAACGCTAAGATACTGCGGTCAAACAAAGGGTAAACTTCGGAAAAGTAAAGCACCATGAAAAGTAGGGCGCTTGTCATTAACCACGACATGCAAACAATGAACATTTGCTCTCTAAATGAGCTTGTCCGCCATGAGCGATATAGGTTGCCGCTCTCCGCCATAAACAAAAATGAAATACCCCCGACGAAGGACAAGATGACGTAGTCCTTATCCATCGAGGTATTTGTGTCTTTCAATACTAGGAGCAGCATAAAGGTGACAATGACAGCAAGATCTGAGAGGCGATATAAAAAAGCGAACTCCATCTCATAAGAACGAATTAGTCCTTTGTGTTTCATGACCTAGTTTCCCTTCTAGCACGCTACCGCCATTGGGGTGATTGCCCAATAGCCGTGTCGCGAACGTTTTAATTGATGAGCAGAGACATTTCTATGAATGTTTCTGAATTTCTGTAACGCATAAATTCGAAGGTAAGTTTAAAAATTCGTGTTGTTTAGGTAAGTGGAAATAAGAATGAAATTTAGACCTTTGGCTAAGTTTTGCTGTTTAGGAAAAAGCTGGTACTTGCTGCGCAGGGATGAGGAAAAGTATTAAGAAGCGAGTTTGATGATAAAAACTAAGGTTTAATTTCTTGATGGTCTAACGGATGACTTATTTACAGGGAAGTTAATGATTTAGTCTTGGGTGCGGAGTATGAGTGATGAGTCCAGCGAGCGAGTGATGTCGGTCATTTATGTGGTTTTGATACAAAAAATCCCTCTCAGGAGAGAAGGATTTATAACAACTATAGGTGAATAACTTATTCGAAATCTACGCCATTTTCTTTAAATAGACGTTTACAAGCACGACCATCACTATGGAATAGGTGACAACGGTGAGCAGGAATACCGATTTCCAATTTATCGCCCGTGTCGACAGCTAGCGTGTCTGGTTGACGATAGATCACATCCGCGTCTGCGCCTTCTAGGTTTAGGTAAACCTGAGTTTCGTTACCAAGCTTCTCTACGATCATCACTTCACCGTGAATGGTTGCGTCAGCTTCGGTTGCAGAAAGTAGGTGCTCTGGGCGAATACCCAAAGACATACGGTCGCCACGGTTAACGGTTGTACCATCTACAGGAATCCAGAATGATACGCCGTTAGATAGTTGAACTTTAACGCGTTCTGATTCTACTTCATCGATGAACACGCTCATGAAGTTCATTTTTGGAGAACCGATGAAACCAGCCACAAAGCGGTTCTGTGGGTAGTGGTAAAGTTCAAGAGGTTTACCAACTTGAGAGACGTAACCACCATCTAGTACGACGATTTTATCCGCCATGGTCATTGCTTCCACCTGATCGTGTGTAACGTAGATCATGGTGCAGCCAAGTTGACGTTGTAGTTTGGTAATTTGCGCACGCATGTTTACACGTAGCGCGGCATCTAGGTTAGACAAAGGTTCATCTAGAAGGAATACGTTTGGTTGCGATACCAGTGTTCGGCCGATAGCCACACGTTGACGCTGACCACCTGAAAGTGCTTTCGGTTGACGCTCAAGCAGGTGACCCAGTTGTAGGATTTCTGCTGCGTGTTCAACTCGTTTGTCGATTTCTGCCTTGTCTGCTTTAGCCAGTTTTAGACCAAATGACATGTTGTCGTATAGGTTTAGGTGTGGGTATAGAGCGTAAGACTGGAAAACCATACCAACACCACGTTTGGATGGTTCGACGTCATTCATGCGCTGGTCACCAATATACAAATCACCTGAAGTAATGTCTTCAAGACCGGCAATGCAACGTAGAAGGGTAGATTTACCACAACCAGATGGACCTACGAAAACAACGAATTCACCTTCGTCAATCTGTAGGTCTACGTTTTTAGAAATCAGTACGTCGCCATACGCTTTACAAACATTTTTTAACGTGACACTCGCCATGTAGCTCGTCCTCGATCAATTTTTTTATTATTCACCGCTCATCATTATATGAATTATCTAGCGAGCAGTAACAGTAGGAATCGGTAAGTTATTGCGGTTGGTAAGAAAAGTAGGGTAGCACTTCAATGAAATGTCCTAAATAGAAGTGCTACCCATCATAGCCAAGTACGAGTTTCTCTCCCCCACATTATTCGTGTTGTCTCCCCCGTGAAATAATTACCACAAACAACACCAATAATGACATTCCACTCGTCTGGCAATGCAAAACCAGCAAATCTTTTTACCTAGCTAATAGGCACTGCTGGGAAAGGGTTCTTACCATCCACTCTTGGATGAATGCAGTTTCTAAGATTGTGCTATCTGCTACATCCTCCTAATCGAAATAATTGTAGGGGGAGTAGATGGGGAGGAGTAAAAAAGGAGGAGTAATGAAGCAGTTGGGCGGAAATCACATTATTGCACCGCCTAAAGTTGAAACCGATCACAGGAAGTATCCATTTTGTGATTTGAGTCTCTTACCCTTGGCGATTTAGATCACGAAAATACGTCATAATTGTAAGGGCGTAGGGATTAGGAGGATGAGACATATTGGATTATTTCAGATGATATATGTCGAAATACGGCTGAACCTCAATGGACTAGCCCTACATCAAAAATATAAAAAGGATACGAACATGAAAAAGTTAAGCGCTGTAGCACTAGGTACTCTTGTTGCTTTGGGTTCTTTTGGTGCTAATGCTGCCATCGAAGAAGGACAACTTACTATCTGGATCAACGGCGACAAAGGTTACAACGGCCTTGCTGAAGTTGGTAAGAAATTCGAAGAAGACACTGGTATCAAAGTAACAGTGGCTCACCCAGACGGCCTTCAAGATAAGTTCCCTCAAACTGCAGCAACAGGTGATGGCCCTGATATCGTATTCTGGGCTCACGACCGTTTCGGTGGCTACGCAGAAGCTGGCCTACTAGCAGAAATCAAGCCTTCTAAAGCAATCCAAGAAGGCATCGTTGACTTTGCATGGGATGCAGTACGTTACGACGGCAAACTGATTGGCTACCCTGTTGCGGTTGAGTCCCTATCTCTAATCTACAACAAAGACCTAGTTCCAAACCCACCAAAATCTTGGGAAGAAGTTGCAGCGCTAGATGCAAAACTTAAAAAAGACGGCAAGTCTGCAATCATGTGGAACCTAAAAGAACCGTACTTCACTTGGCCTCTAATGGCTGCTGACGGTGGTTACGCGTTCAAATACACTTCTGAAGGTTACGACGTTAAAGACGCAGGCATCGCGAAAGAAGGCGTGAAAGACGCGATGAACTTCGTGAAAGGCTTGGTAGACAAAGGCGTTATCTCTGCGGATATGGACTACTCAGTTTCTGAGTCTGCGTTCAACCAAGGTAAAGCGGCGATGACTATCAACGGTCCATGGTCTTGGGGCAACATCGAGAAGTCTGGCATCAACTACGGCGTAACAACACTACCTAAGTTCCAAGGTCAGTCTTCTAAGCCATTCGTTGGTGTACTAACTGCTGGTATCAGCACTGCGTCTCCAAACAAAGATCTAGCGGTTGAATTCCTAGAGAACTACCTACTAACAAACGATGGCCTACGTATGGTTAACAACGACAAGCCTCTAGGTGCGGTAGCGCTTAACTCGTTCCAACGTGAGCTAGATTCAGATACTCGTATCGCTGCGACAATGGACAATGCGATGAACGGCGAAATCATGCCAAACATTCCTCAAATGAACGCATTCTGGGGTGCGGCTAAGAACGCAATCATCAACGTTGTTGACGGTCGTCAAACTGTAGATGCAGCTCTTGCAGATGCAGAAAAACAAATGACTAAATAATTCAGTAATACTTTTTTAAGGAGGGGGCAACTCCTCCTTACTTTTCTATATTTATTCTATATTCGCTAGCAGGTTCCCTATGCAGTCAGTTCAAGGTACAAATGCTATGACAGCACCAGAAGCCAGCCTTCCGAGCAGCAAAAAAGTGTTCATCAAATGGTCACTTTTAGGCACAGTCGGCATTCTCAATGGCTACGCAACAATCCTTATGTATTCTCGCGGTGAGATTGCGTTTGCACTACTTACGATCATTCTTACCGCTTTAGCGTTGTTCATTTTCGGTAGTAAAAAGACGTACGCACACCGTTACATTTACCCTGGTATTGCAGGGATGATTTTGTTCATCCTTTTCCCTTTGGCATATACCATCGGTTTGGCGTTTACTAACTACAGCGCGAAAAACCAACTCTCATTTGATCGTGCTCAGAGCGTCCTGTTAGACAGAACTTACCAAAGTGGTGATAGCTATCCATTCACTTTGTACAACACCGAGCAGGGCCACCAAATTGTGGTTGAGAAAGATGGCGAGCTACTAGCAACTCCTGTTTTCCAACTTCAAGGCTTCTCAGAGACAGACTTAGACCTTGCGCCTATTACAGAGGCGGCAGGCGATAAAGAGCCAATCAAAACCATCGTGAAGAACCGCACTGCGCTAAGTAGCGTTGACCTGCATCTTCCGAACGGTGATGATATCCGTATGAGCGGCTTGCGTAAGTTCGCAGCAGTGGTTCCGCTCTACACGTTGCAAGAAGACGGCGAAACCCTTTACAACAACCGTACCCAAGAAACACTGCGTCCAAATATGGAAGTGGGTTACTACCAACCAGTGGATGAAAATGGTCAGTTTGTTGGCAGCACCGTGTCTCCAGGTTTCGTGGTGAACATTGGCACGCACAACTTTGAACGTGTGTGGAAAGATGATGGCATCAAAGAACCATTCATCAGCATCTTTATCTGGACTATTGTTTTCTCTGCGCTAACCGTAGTCTGCACATTGGTTATCGGCTTAGTGTTAGCAAGTGTTGTTCAGTGGGAAGCGTTGAAAGGTCGTTCAATCTACCGATTACTACTGATTCTGCCTTATGCGGTACCGGCGTTTATTTCTATCCTGATCTTCAAAGGTTTGTTCAACCAGAGCTTTGGTGAGATCAACATGCTTCTGGAAGGTTTGTTTGGTATCAGCCCGGCATGGTTCTCTGACCCATTCATGGCAAAAACCATGATCCTGATTGTGAACACGTGGCTAGGCTTCCCTTACATGATGATTCTATGTATGGGTCTGCTAAAAGCGATTCCTGATGATCTTTATGAAGCATCGGCTATCGATGGTGCGAATTTCATCACCAACTTCACGCGTATCACAATGCCGATGATGCTGAAACCGCTGACTCCGCTATTGATTGCAAGCTTTGCTTTTAACTTCAACAACTTCGTTCTTATCCAGTTGTTGACAGGTGGTGGTCCAAACATGATTGGTACATCAGAACCTGCGGGTTACACAGACCTATTGGTAAGCTACACCTACCGAATCGCATTCGAAGGCGCAGGTGGCCAAGACTTCGGTCTAGCAAGTGCAGTAGCAACACTTATCTTCCTATTGGTTGGCGCGTTGGCACTTATCAACCTACGTGTAACTAAAGTAGCTCAAGACTAAGGAGAGATTACAATGGCAATGGTACAAGGTAAGTCATTAAAGTATCGTGTTTGGGCTACTCATATTGCTATGTGGGCATTCTTAGCACTGATTATTTTCCCATTATTGATGATCATCGCGATTTCGTTCCGTGAAGGTAACTTCGCAACGGGTAGCTTGATCCCAGACAACCCAACGCTTGACCACTGGAAGTTAGCGCTTGGTTTCTCAATTACGAACGCAGATGGCACCGTAACACCACCTCCATTCCCAGTAATGACGTGGTTGTGGAACTCGGTAAAAGTTGGTGGCATCTCTGCAATCTTGATTGTGGCGCTGTCTACAACATCGGCTTACGCGTTTGCGCGTATGAAGTTCAAAGGTAAGAACACCATCCTCAAAGCGATGATGATCTTCCAAATGTTCCCAGCGGTATTGGCATTGGTTGCTCTATACGCGTTGTTCGACAAACTTGGTCAGTACATTCCTTTCCTTGGTTTGAATACGCATGGCGGTCTGATCTTCGCTTACTTAGGTGGTATCGCACTGCACGTATGGACGATTAAAGGCTACTTCGAAAGTATTGACTCGTCTTTAGAAGAAGCGGCTGCTCTTGATGGCGCAACACCATGGCAAGCATTCCGTTTGGTATTACTGCCACTGTCAGTGCCAATCCTAGCGGTAGTATTCATCTTGTCGTTCATCATGGTAATTGGTGAAGTTCCTGTAGCATCACTACTACTTTCTGATGTAGACTCGTACACACTTGCAGTAGGTATGCAGCAATACCTATATCCACAAAACTACTTGTGGGGTGACTTTGCTGCTGCTGCAGTTCTATCAGCAGTGCCAATCACTGCAGTATTCTTACTTGCTCAACGCTGGTTGGTTGGTGGTCTAACCGCTGGTGGTGTGAAAGGATAATCTCAAGTGGTCTGAGATTGACAAGAATAACTAGAAAAGGGCGACCATATGGTCGCCCTTATATTTAGCATCGATATTACACTTTTGGTTTGGCCGCCGATCAGTAATATCCTGCTTCTATTGGCGTTACGCATAGCTGGCTGTTAGCTTAGTTCCTTACGATTCAATCACTAACAGTTTTTGTAACCATAACCTGAGTCTTGACTCAGGTTTTTTTATGCTTAATAAACACACAAAGAGTAGCGGCTTTGCAATGGATTACACAGGGACGCCGAGGTGCCCTGCGAATCACTTCACATAAATACCTGTGATGGCGGGAAAGTATGAGATTTAGGTCTTACTAATGTGCGGTGTCGTGGACGTATTTACGAGTAAGGACGTCAGTTTTAACGAGGTGAAGACGGGAAATGCCGAGGTACTTAAAACTCGCGGCTAGATGGCGCGCAGCCAACGTATTGTAGCAGTGTATACAAGCTCTCTTGTTGTAGCGCTACGCGACGAAACAGGTTGGCAAAGGTGGTATCGCCGCCGAAACAGGTCTGAATATAATGGTTAATTTCCGATTCGTTATAACCCTCGACGTACATGGTTCTTACCCATTGATATTCGACCGCTTTCAAATTGGTCAACGTCTCTTCACTTAAGGTTGTTTGCTTTAGTCTCAAGATCCAAACTCTATATAGCTCCAAAATACAGGGTGGATTTAAGCAAAACAAGGTGACGGAATTATGACAATGTGTCACGAGTGTGAAGCAAATGGCCGAAGCATGATGTTGCTTCACACTCTGAGTTGGAAAGTGGGGTAAAGAGGGGCTTTCGAAGCAGGAAAATTACTTAAGATATTTAACGTGCGCTTCCATCTCTTCGCCAATTTCTTTACGCATATTCATTAAGCGAATAGCCGATTGCTCTAGAGCCTTGTCTTCATCAGATTCAGGAATCCACTTCGGTACATCGGTAGGTTTACCGCTTTCATCTACGGCTACCATAATCACGATACAGTGCGTAGTTAAACGATTTTTCATCTGTTTTGGATCGCTAGCTTGAACATCAATGGCGATGTGCATTGAGCTTCGACCAGTGTAAATGACTTTCGCGCTAACTTCCACAAGGTTGCCAACATGAATAGGTGCAACAAAACGAATCCCACCCGCATAGGCAGTAATGCAGTATTTTCCACTCCAAGCGGCACTGCATGCATAAGCGGCTAAGTCGATCCATTTCATTACAGCGCCGCCGTGAACCTTTCCGCCAAAATTAACGTCGCCAGGTTCTGCTAAAAAACGAAGGGTAATATCTCTTTGACCACTGCTCATCTGTCATTCCTTTGTGAGTTATTGTTCTGACAATGTAGCAGCAAGCGTTTGTGACGGGAATAGGGCGAGCAACAAAACATTAACTTTTGTTTGAGGTGTTGATACCAAAAAGCCACGGCTCTACTCCGTGGCTTTTCTCTTTGTTGTTAGGCAGAAGTTGACGGTAGCTCTTGGCCTGCAAGATCTTGCTTCTTACGTACTTTTATCTGCGACAGAATCACGCCGGAGATAACCATCAAGCCGCCGATAATATGGTACACATGAATTTCTTCACCGAGCAGTGTTGACGCTAAGGCGACAGAGACCACAGGCATTAAGTTCATGAACATGGCGCTGGAGTCTGCGCCAATCAAATCTATTGCTTTTACCCACATCAATGGAGCGAAAATAGACGCTGCGATACCAGCATAAGCGATCAGTGGAAGCGCCTCTTGGCTAGGAAGCAGTTGTTCGCTTGAAAGCCACAGTGGAGTCAGCATGATGACAGAGAAGAAGCCTTGCATGTAAACCAATGTTAGGCTGTTAAATGGCATCTTCCAACGTTTTAAAAGCACACAATATGCGGCATAAACTAACGCGGCCAGTAACATTAAGCTGTCGCCTTGCGTCATATCTTGATGCAAGAAGTAGGTGACGTCACCGTGCCCAAGCATAAATGCTAAACCACCAAGTGAAATTACCCCACCGACAATGCTCAACATAGAAACCGATTTACTCAATAGAGGGACGCTTAAAAACACGCTGATCAAAGGCACTAATGACGTAATCAGCGCCATGTTTGAAGCCGTTGTAGTCAAGCCTGCGTAGTAGCCTAACGACTGGTTAAGTACCATGCCGAGTAGGGCTAAAAATGCCAGTTTAGTCAGGTATGGGCGAATTACATGACGCTGTTTGATTACGGCTGGCAAGCAAAATGGCGTTAGGAGAACCATCGCAACAAACCAACGATAGAAGCTCATTGCGCTAGGTTCAATCGTGCTTGCCGCCATTTTGTTTACGATAGAATTTCCACCCCAAATCATGACAGTAAAAAACGGAAGCAAATAAACCATGAGAACCTCATCGCACAATAATTGATGGCGCTAGTCTGACAGGTCTTTATAATGAAAAGTATCTCTTAAAAGACATCGTAAGTGATAGGAAGACAATTTTGAAAAAGAGTGCGAGAAATCTTCATCCTTCATTATCAATTGATCGTGCGCCATCGGATGTTTTTATGAATTTTGAAGCGTTTCTTTCCAACACGGAAACCCGGATTCATAGCCATCCTTGGGGGCAAGTGCAGCTGATCAGCGGTGGGATTTTGGAAATGGATGCGGAGGACACACGATTTTTAGCGCCACCTCATTTGGCAATTTGGGTGCCAGCGGGCATTCGTCATACCAGCTACAACCGAAAACCAATCGAATATTGCTCATTGAATATTGCACCAGAGCTGACGGCACATTTTCCAACCAAAACCAGTTTAATTAAAGTCACACCCATTGTTTCTGCCATCATTGAGGACTTTCGTCAGCGTGACATTAACGTCGCGCAGAGCGATGAAGACAAACGCTTGGTGCGAGTGTTGTTGGATCAACTGGCGAAACAAGAAGTGGAACATCACTTTTTACCGACAACCGACAACAAATATCTTCAGCCAATCTTAAAAGCGGTAGAAGAATCGCCAACCGATGAAATCAGCTTGGCGGAGTGGGCGGCAAAAGTGCATACCACAGAGCGCACGTTAGCGAGACATTGCCAGAGTGAGTTAGGAATGAGCTTTACTGAGTGGCGTTTACGTGTGCGGTATTTGCACTCGATGGAGTTGCTACGCAAAGGGCAAACCGTAAAAGAAGTCGCGCTGACATTAGGTTACAATCAAGCCAGCCCTTTTATCGCGATGTTTAAGAAATACTCCGGCATGACACCGGAGCAATATAAGAATCGCTTGTTATAGCTGAGCGAGGACGTAATCCAGACCACCCACAACAGCAGCGACTTGTGCATCATTGCACTCTTCGTCCGTTACTTTCGGGCTGTCTGGGTAAACTTCTGTGGTGGTGCCGTAAACGCAATTTGTTACGCCGCCACACAGACCCAGTTTCACCATTGGGTAGTTGATAACGCCAAATTGTACGACTGGTGAACCAATGATCTCGCCGTGTTCATCTGCTGGTGCAATGTGAGTCACTTTTGCGACCGATTCAATGACTGCTTTTTGGAAGTCAGGTTGAGGGTTTTCAGTATCTCCCACGGTGTAAAAGCCATCTGGGATCATACCTTCAATGTACTCAATACCATCACGAGCAGCTAAGGCAGGACGAAACTCAGTTTCGTCAGAATCTGTCGTCTCGTGCAAATCAATGTGCATTAACACGTCGCCCAATGTCGATACGAGCTTGATCAAGTTGGCTGACTCTTCCGCTGGGCTATCTGCATAGAAAGAGCGGTTTGGATCAATCGCGTTTGGATTCCAACGGTTGATCACTTCGTAACCCCAAGGGCTCACGCAGGGTGCCACTACAATATTGAAGTGCTCTGCGTAATGCTCTGCTTCTGTTGCTACGAATTTTAGCGCGCCGTGTACGCCGCTGGTCTCGTATCCATGCACACCGCCAGTTACAAGAACAATCGGTTTTGCTGAGTCCCAGTTACGTGTTTTGATGCAAAACAGTGGGAAGCGAGCTTGGTCGTAAGAAAGCGCACCATATTGTTCTACATCGAAACGGTCGCGTAGCGCATCAATTTTGCTGACTACTTCATCTTGGTAGCTGCGTTTTACTTCGCGCTGTGCGAGCCACGCTTTACGTTCTGCTTCGCCCCAAGGTTGGCCTGGGGTACCGATTGGGTAAGAGTATCCGCTTTTCATCTATACTTTTTCTTTTGTGTGCTGAAAGGTATGACAAGACTAGACCTGTCTTATCTTATCGGCAATACAAAACACCAATTGTGACGGTATTCTTTGCAAAATCATCACTTTGCCAAGGGGTTTAATGGTGTTACATTTTGTTACTTACTCAATTTCATATAAGAGATAAAAAATGGCTGGAGCAAGTTTACTCACACTGTTGGATGATATTGCCGCGGTATTGGATGATGTTGCGTTGATGTCAAAAATGGCGGCAAAGAAAACCGCAGGTGTATTGGGTGATGATTTAGCGTTAAACGCTCAGCAGGTCTCGGGTGTCGCATCTGAGCGAGAAATTCCAGTCGTTTGGGCGGTGGCCAAAGGTTCATTTAAAAACAAACTGATTTTGGTGCCTTCTGCCTTATTGATTAGCGCAATTATTCCTTGGTTGATCATGCCATTGCTGCTAATCGGCGGTTTGTTTCTCTGTTTTGAAGGGGCTGAAAAAGTACTCGAAAAACTGTTTCCACACTCACATCCCCATGAAGAAAAAGAAGAGCTTGTGGATACGGGCGAGTCGTTAGAAGAATACGAAAAGCGAAAAGTTGCAGGTGCGATTCGAACCGATTTTATTCTCTCAGCGGAAATTATTGTGATTGCGTTGGGTACCGTGACTGGTGCGAGTCTTGTGACGCAAATCTTAGTGGTGAGCTTAATTGCGGTCATCATGACCATTGGTGTTTATGGCTTAGTAGCAGGCATCGTGAAATTGGATGACTTGGGCTTCTACCTTGAAATTCGCTCAAAAGGTAAGGGCTGGATGGCGAAAGTTGGCAGTGCTTTAGTTGCTTTTGCACCAAAGCTGATGAAGTTGTTAACGATTGTGGGAACTGCTGCGATGTTTTTAGTCGGTGGCGGGATTGTAGTGCACAACGTGCCCGCCATTCACCACTTTGTAGAACCGATTATTATGAACTTTAGTGGTCATTCGGTTGCTACAGCGATTCTGCCTATTTTGCTTAACGGCATTATCGGTTTTGTAGCGGGTTTGATTGTGGTTGCTGTATGGACGGTGGTAGAAAAGCTTCGCGGTAAATAATCCACATATAAATTGAAAAAGGGCCATGCTGTCTCTAATGCGGAGAACGTCATGGCCCTTTTTTATGCACGTTATTTACGTGAAGCGATTACTTCACTTTCCACTCAATTTGTTCGTTTGCACGAATAGGCACAACGATGTCGTTGCCAAATGGCATGGATTCAGGAACATCCCAAGCTGATTTTTCTAGCGTCACCGTATCTGCGTTGCGCGCAATACCGTAAAAATCGGGACCGTTGAAGCTTGCGAACGCTTCCAAGTTTTCCAGCTTGCCTTCTTTTTCAAAGACTTCTGCATAAAGCTCTAGCGCCGCGTGCGCAGTGTAAGAACCTGCACAACCGCAAGCCGATTCTTTCGCGCCTTTTGCATGCGGAGCAGAGTCGGTACCTAGGAAAAACTTCTTGCTACCACTGGTTGCGGCTTCGATTAGCGCTTGCTGGTGGGTGTTGCGTTTTAGAATCGGTAAGCAGTAGAAATGAGGCTTAATGCCACCGACAAGCATGTGATTGCGGTTGAAAAGCAGGTGGTGAGCAGTAATGGTAGCGGCAACATTATCAGACGCGTTGTTAACGAACTGTGCTGCGTCGGCGGTGGTGATATGTTCTAGAACGATTTTAAGATTAGGGAAGTCATTAACGATAGGAGCGAGGACGGTATCAAGGAATTCTTTTTCTCGGTCGAAGATATCAACGTGGTGATGAGTGACTTCTCCATGAACCAAAAGCAACATCCCGACTTCTTCCATGGCTTCGAGAACGTGGTAAATGTTCTTCGCATCGGTCACACCAGAATCTGAGTTAGTCGTTGCACCTGCAGGGTAAAGCTTCGCTGCGACAATTTTACCGGTTGCTTTTGCTGCGCGAATCTCTTCTGGCGTGGTGTTATCGGTTAGGTAAAGCGCCATCAGAGGTTCGAATTGCTCGCCGTGCTGCTCTTTCAGAATTCGATCGCGGTAGGCAAGTGCCATTTCGGTATTGGTAACAGGTGGGACGGTGTTTGGCATGATCAGCGCGCGGCCATTGTAGCGGCTGATATCGCGAACGGTGTCTTTTAGAACTTCACCATCGCGTAAGTGAACGTGCCAGTCGTCAGGACGAGTAATAGTCAGTGTTGTCATTAATTGCTCCCACCATTGAAAAGTTGTCTGATTGGAGCCTAAACGCTGCATTTGCCTTTTGGAGCAAACGCTTGCGCTTAGGCGACAGGATGATAGAGGAATTGCCCTCACATTTCATCCCATTTTTCACTTTTCTACAGAGTAGGAGTGTAAGTGGTTACTTCATCGTTAACCAAAGTGCGTGAATCGTACCTGGCAGGAAGAAGAAGAAAGTTAGGATCAAATTGATGAAGAAGTCTTTATTCAGACCTTTTTCCATGTAAACCGCTACCGGTGGAAGAAAGATACACAGCAAAATTAGAATCAGTTTTTTTGTATCCATGGGTAAAGCTCCAAGTCAATGAATGGATATCGTCAAAAATATGGCGCATTATGTGTTTCGTATCACACTTTATCAAATGGTATTTGGTCAGAGCAGTGTTAAAAAATGTGAATTCTGAGTGTAGTAAAGGCATCTCAGTAAATCCAAGTCGTTTTCTCTCTTAACGGTTTGATTTTGGGATAAATGCTAATGCGTGAATCTGCATCTTAATGTCATTTAGGTATACAATACTGCAACAAATAAAGATCACCCGTAGGAAGAAGGCTATGTCGCAACCCGTTTTATCCCAAATCAATGTTTTTCCGGTTAAATCAGTCGGAGGTGTGTCGCTTTCGTCCGCATGGGTAGAAAAACAAGGGTTGAGTTTTGACCGTCGTTTTATGATTGCCAAAGCCGATGGTTCGATGATCACTGCGCGAAAGTACCCTCAAATGGTAACCGTGAAATCAGCGTTGCTTGCCGATGGGGTGGTGTTCAGTAGCTTGGGAATGGAACCACTTAAAATCCGTTATCAAGATTTCAAAATGCAGGAAACACCCGCAACGGTTTGGAAAGATACCTTCACCGCTTACACGACTACCGATGATGCGGATGATTGGTTTAGTCAGGTATTGGGACAGCGCGTAGAGTTGCTTTTTAGCGGTGAACAATCCAATCGTGTCCGTGAAAGCCTGGGACAAAATGTGAGTTTTGCTGACGGCTATCCAGTGTTGGTGATCAGCCAAGCTTCGCTAGAGGAATTGAACAAAAGAAGTTCTGAGCAACACTCCATGGATCAGTTCCGCACAAACTTAGTCGTATCTGGTACCAAGCCATTTGAAGAAGATTCTTGGAAGCGCATCCGAATAGGGGAAGTGGAGTTCGAATCTCTCAAACCTTGTGAGCGTTGTATTCTTACCACGATCAATACTCAGCGTGGCACTTTCCGTGAAAGCAAAGAGCCGCTCAAAACGTTGCAACAGTTCCGCGCCAATGAACGAGGTGGTGTGTTCTTTGGACAAAACCTTGTGGCGCGCAATGAGGGCATTATTCGCCAAGGCGATAAAGTTGAAGTGCTCGAATATAAGGAGCCGGAGTTTTATCCGGACAACTCACCTGTGCGCATGATGCTGACGTGTGTTGAGCGTGAAGAGATTGCTCAAGATTTCGTGACCTTATGGCTAGAACCGAGCAAAGGCTCTTTACCAAACTACTTACCGGGCCAACATTTGCCGATTGAGGTGGACATCAATGGTAAGAAAATTGGTCGTCGATATACCTTATCGTCTAGCCCATCACGCCCTGGCCGCTATGCTATCTCCGTTAAGCGTATTGCGGGTGGCCGCGTGTCGAATGTCTTGTTAGACAACCTACAAGTCGGTGATGTATTAGAGGCAGAAAACCCAGATGGTCAGTTCCACCTTAAAACGCATGATGCGCAGCCGCTACTATTGCTGTCGGCGGGCAGTGGTGTTACTCCAATGCTGTCGATGGTGCGCTATCTTGCAGACCACAATCAACTGAATGACGTGGTGTTTTACCATCAATGCCGTACTGAGCACGATATTCCATGTCGCTCAGAGTTAGAGCAATTAAAACGCGAACATTCAGGGCTGGAAGTGAAAATCTGTTTAACGCAACCAGCGGTGGATTGGTTTGGTCTTAAAGGGCGTTTAAGTCTGTCTCATATCAAGCAAATCAAAGACGTTGAACAACGACAAGTGTTTGTTTGTGGGCCCGATGGTTTCATGCAAAAAGCCAAAAACTTATTGTTGAAGAAAGGTTTGCCAGAGGCACATTATCATCAAGAAGCCTTTGGTGTTTCTGCTGTGGAAGCAAGACCAGAAAAAGAGGTTGAGATTGAATTCAATGGCTTGAAGATCCAAGGCAACAATCAAAAAACGCTTTTGGATCAGATTGAAGATGCAGGGCAAGTAGTGAGCAATAGCTGTCGTGCTGGCTTGTGCGGTGCGTGTAAGGTACAGCTCACATCAGGACAAGTTCATCACCCAGATGTACCAGCCTTGACGGATGAAGAACGCACAATGGGAACGGTATTGGCGTGTTGCGCGATTCCAGAAACGGATGTCACGGTAACGGAATAACCGAGAAGGTGCGGCCACTAACCAACAAAAAACGCTGCTAATTTTAGCAGCGTTTTGAGTTTTAAAAGCGAGCAAAAAAGATCACTTAGTCGTAAATCGTTGGGATTGGCTGACGCTTGTGCTGAGTTGCCTTGTAAATCGAAACCAAACGATCGACAACTTGTTGAGAAACTGGCTTACCTTCTAAGAAGTCGTCAATCTGCTCATAAGTTAGGTTTAGTGCATCTTCATCTGCTTTCTGCGGTGCCAGTTCTTCTAGGTCTGCGGTTGGCACTTTCTTCACTAACACCTCTGGCGCGCCCAACGTTGCGGCTACTTCGCGCACTTGACGTTTGTTCAAACCAAATAGAGGGGCAAGGTCACACGCGCCATCACCAAATTTAGTGTAGAAACCAGTGACGTTTTCTGCAGAGTGGTCAGTACCTAACACCAAGCCACCGACGTAACCAGCGATCTCGTATTGAGCGATCATGCGAGCGCGTGCTTTTACGTTACCTTTTACAAAGTCTACTTTTGCCGCGTCTTCTGGCATTAGCCCTGTGCCTTCTAGTGCAATATTAGAAGCGGCATGCATACCATCAACACCTTGTTTGATGTTCACAGAGATAGAATGCGTAGGTTTAATGAATGACAACGCTAATTGCGCTTCATCTTCGTCTTTTTGCTCACCGTAAGGCAGACGTACTGCGATAAACTGGTAATCGTTGCTGCCAGTTTCTTCGTTAAGTTGGTCTACAGCAAGTTGGGCAAGGCGACCTAACGTGGTTGAGTCAACACCGCCACTGATGCCAAGCACAAGTGACTTACAACCTGCTTCTTGTAGCTTACGCTTAATAAAAGCAATACGGCGTTCAATTTCGAAATGCGGGTCAATTGACGGCAATACACGCATTTCGTCACGGATGGATTGTTCCATTTAGGGTTCCTTTTCCTGCAAATATCTTAGACACAAAAACTGCTTCGAGTGGTCATTCACCAAAGATCAAACAGTGTGACGTCGTTATCGAGCTAAAATGGTGATAAACCATTCAATTAAGGCTCGTAAACGTCGCTTTAGTGTCAAAAGCTCTAAAGATTAGTAGTATCATACCGAATTCATCAGATTAGAAAACTCTCTTCAACCAGGTAATCACCGGATATGAAAAAAATCGCCATTTTTGGTAGCGCATTTAACCCTCCTAGTTTAGGTCACAAGAGTGTTATCGAGTCTCTGAGCCACTTTGATCTCGTGCTACTCGAGCCTAGCATTGCACATGCATGGGGCAAGAATATGTTGGATTACCCAATTCGGTGCAAACTGGTTGATGCCTTTATCAAGGACATGGGGCTTTCTAATGTTCAGCGCTCAGACCTAGAGCAAGCTTTGTACCAACCGGGACAAAGTGTGACGACCTATGCGTTATTAGAAAAAATTCAAGAAATCTACCCAACTGCCGATATAACTTTTGTCATTGGTCCGGATAATTTCTTCAAATTTGCTAAATTTTATAAGGCGGAAGAAATTACGGAACGTTGGACTGTCATGGCGTGCCCAGAAAAAGTTAAAATTAGAAGCACGGATATCCGCAATGCGCTCATAGAAGGCAAAGATATCAGCACCTATACGACACCAACTGTCAGTGAACTGTTGCTCAACGAAGGCTTATATAGAGAAACATTATCTGGTAAATAAGAGGTCGGTTTTCATGGTCAGAGTAGCCGTATTTAGTGCATGCGCGCTGCTTGTGGTGACGCAAGCTAACTCCGCATGTAACTATCTTTCTGATCGCTCCGTGGTGTTTGAAGACAACACCATGCCCATCTGTGAAGAAATTTTTGATACTGTTGGTGTGCTTAGTACCGATACCTTAGACTGGTATGCTGCTGAAGCGACAGCAGAAGGACCAACAGAAAACTACTGGGAAGAGTGGGCAATCAAATCGCAAGACATTCCGTTTCTTACTCAAAACGTAGACAAAAACTATTTTGGTCTTGGTATTTGGATGCCAGAAGAGCTACGTGAAGAAGAAAACAAAATGACCACAGAAGAGTGGCTTCGCAGCCATGGTCTCATGTTCAGCATCGGTTTTGGTAATAAAGCTGATGGTGAGCCAAGAATGCGCTTCGACTATCGTTGGCACGAGTATTACGACGCCGACTGGATGATGCAAATTGAAGTGCCATTTTAGTTCATCGTTTTTCACCAATCGTTCGATGTGTGTCGTGCTTGGGTTTACTTGGGGAAATATGTGACCCTACATGAGGCAAAGAATCAGAAAAGGGCGTACCGCAAAGTACGCCCTTTTTGATCTTGTGTGAGTCTCGTGTGAGAAAACTCTATACACCGCTGACTTACAGCGCTTCACCAAACACTAAAAAGCAAAGCTGTTCGTATTCTTCTGTGTTGCCAGCAAACAAGTGCTCAACAATTTGAGATTCCTTTTTCCCAGACAACTTCATTTTTCTTGCTTCGCGCAGCGTAAGCACCAAACAAAGCTCTCTCGAAATGCGAGCTTCGCATCCTGGCTTCCACTGATTGATTGCTTGGCTGAGTGCCGAGTTTGATAGATTTGGTGAAATCGCCAGTACTTCGTGTTTAACCACAGCGAGCAAATCTAACTGGATATCAGAACGCGTTTCCGTCTTCGCCAGCTTTTCAATTAAGGCTTTCAGCAAAATCGATGGTTTGATAAAACCGGCCTGTTGAGCAAATGCATCATTCAAACGCACAGAAAAATCACAACGATGGACATGAGTGTTAGGTAAAAAAGTGAGTGAGCTCAAACATCCTTGAGGAATCCAAAAATACTGGCCGGGTTCAATGGCATACTCTTGCTTACCCAATTTGATGATCGCTAATCCGCTTACGACAGACAGTAAACTGTGCTTTAGCGATTTTTTACGCGCGGCAACGTTCAGAAAAGGGTAATTAGCGTCGTGAAATTCAATAGCGTAGTTCATTATGATCACCAGTGTTTTTGGGGCGCTAAGGGTAACGCTAAACCTAAACGATTCCAACCAGCTAACCGTAATTTTTAGCATGAGAAATTGTAGCCTAACTGGTATGACCATGTTAAAAGTATGGGTTGAAATGCTGCGAGACAGCAAAACTATGCGTAAAATGTGCCAGCTTTTTTTGATATGTAATGAATAATGACTGCCAATACCGATCCTTATATTGAAATTCGTCCTTACAATGACGAAGAAATTCCAGCAGCGCTGGATCGTCTAATCCAAGATGATGAATTTATCACTGCGATTCTCGATCACCGTTTTGAAAACAAAGCGAAATGGTTCAAAACGCTCATGAGTCCGTTCCTTCGCATTTACCTAAAAGCGAAGTGGAGCAAACTTGACTCCGTAGAAGCGATCCAAATCGAGGTGAAAAAATACCTTCAAGATACGTTGAATAAGACAACGGATGGCGTCACGTTCTCTGGTTTAGACAAACTGGATAAAAACACCTCCTACTTATTCGTGTCTAACCATCGCGATATCGCAATGGATCCCGCTTTAGTTAACTACGGTTTGTACCAAAGTGGTCACCGCACTGTGCGTATTGCAATCGGCGATAATTTGCTGAAAAAACCGTGTGCGACAGAGCTGATGCGTTTGAACAAGAGCTTTATTGTTAAGCGTTCTGCAAAAGCTCCACGAGAGATGATGAAAGCGCTTGGACAGTTGTCTGGCTACATCAAGCACTCGTTGGATACGGGCAACTCTATTTGGATTGCTCAAAAAGAAGGGCGTGCGAAAGACGGTAACGACTTTACAGATCCTGCGATCTTAAAAATGTTCCACGTTGAAGGTCGCAAGCAAAAGGTCGCGTTTGGCGAGTACATGCGCTCGTTAAAAATTGTGCCGGTCTCGATTGCTTACGAGAACGATCCATGTGACATCGCTAAGGCAAAAGAGCTATTTGAGAAAGCAGAAAACGGCCGTTATGAAAAAGGCGAGTTTGAAGACATCGAAAGCATCATCCAAGGCATTGTTGGCTACAAAGGCCGTGTTCATGTGGCATTTGGTGACGTGATTGAGCAAGAGTTTGAAACGCCAGAATCGCTAGCGAATGAAATCGACCGTCAGATACACGAGAACTATAAGTTGTATCCGATCAACTTGCTCGCTGCAGGTCGTGAAGATTCAAGCATTATCACAGAAGCGGTGAAACGTCAGCTTGCTGATAAGCTAGAACAGCTACCAGAAGGCGCAAGACCGTATCTTGTTGCGAGCTACGCTAACCCAGTAAATAACCAAGATTAGTCGCTGCGTATACTGCCCAAATGAGTTGGGCGCATTCCAACTACTCCAATGCAAAACACCTCGTATTGAACGAGGTGTTTTTGTCTCTGCGTATCTCTTTTTGTCTATCCAATTAGCGCGCGACTGCGCCACCTAAGGTCAGATTCTTTGGCCACTTGGTTATCTTATTGCCACCCAAAAAGATGTTGCCTTTTACCGTCATTGTGTCGGGAAACTCGGTCAGGGCCGATCCACCAATGTAGAGGTTGCCATCGACCACCAACCCTTCTGGCAGCGCTTTCAGTGGCGTTCGGATCACACTCAAATCACCTTTTACTCGAAGTTTTGCCGGAAGTGTCTTTAACGGAGTATCGGTCAGGTTCAAATACCCACCCAGCTTTACCCCTTTGGGCCAGCTTTCAATCTTACTACCAAGTAAGTTAGCGTAACCTTTGATTTTTACGCCCGACTTGATTGTTTTCAGGGCGCTATTTTTCGCGTCTAAGCTGCCACCAACGTCTAAGCCCTTAGGCAGCTGAGTCATTGGCGTTTGGGAAATGTCCACATTCCCTTTTATGACCAAGCCAGATGGGAGTTCAGTGTATGGCTTGTTTCGAAGATCTAGATTGCCATAGTTGTCGATATGGCCAAATTTGGAATAGTAATCGAGCTCGTAAGCACTAGGAGACGAGCTAAATGCAATTAACGCGAGGGCGAAAGGGATGAAACGCATAACGATTACTTTCCAATAAAAAACGATAAAAGCATAACCTAAAGAGTCAGTGACGGCTATATCGGCCTGAACTTAACTCGCCGTTGTTCGTAACGACGTGGAGGAATATCTGAGAATTAGAAGTAAGAACAAATTGCTAGAATATGAGATTCTGCCAAGAACCTGAAATACTTCCTTGCTAGTATTGTTCGGGCATAAGGGGATATTCATGAAGTTTAAAAGAGTTTCTATTTTTACTCTGAGCGCCATGGTCGCGCTATTGTCTGGTTCAGTTTTTGCCAAATCTTACAGCACGCCGGAGTCAAAGGCTTTGGTGGTTGCTGATGGTAAAATAGGCCAGCGAATTTGTTACTACGAAGATAAAGCCTATACCGCTGGTGCGGTAATCAAAGTCGATGATGTGCTTTTGGTGTGCTCTGATGAAAACGACTACGAAACCAATGGGTCGTTAAAGTGGGTCGTGTTGAAGCAAAAGAAGTGATTTAGATAAGAATAAAGCGAGCTCGTTGCTCGCTTTAAATTGAATTAACGCGCTAGAGAGCGAGTTTTCAGTTCAAAAATAAGCTTTTCTGCACTTACTTCAAACTTGAATCGAGCGGTTAGCTCTTTAGATTCTTCTGTCAGCTCTGACACATTGTATTCAACGCCAGCGCAGACTGATTTAGCTAGTTCGATGTATTTCGCTAACTCAGACTCTAATGCATCTTTAGTCTCTGCGAAAATCGTTACGTCAGCAACCTCGTCGCCTTCTTTGATGATGAAACCAATCTCACCAGCACAGCCACAAGCTTCACATACTTGGCTTTCTTCTAATTCGACACTCATAACGAATCCTCTTGTAAAAACTAAGGGTATTCTAGCAGGTATTTGATCTGTATCTACAAAAATGAGCAGTTTCGTATAAAAATACAACAGTATGTTGTTTTGTTAATTGCCGGTTAACGATTGGGTGAGTAAGTCAACAATAACGTTAATGTGATATGTATCAACATTTAAGAGCAATTAACCAACATACTAACGAGATTTGGGTCAGGCCAGTTGAACTAGGGGTAAATTTATAAGACTATTTCTTGATTGATTATTTCTACATAATTATCATTCTTGGTCTTTGAATAGTTTCAATGAATAATTTGGCGCAAGGTTTTGATGCAATTCACTTTTCGCCTGATTTTAAGCGACGTGTATTGACACAAATATCACCGTAAATTGCACGTTACGCAGTGCAATTTCGTTATGATTGAGGGCCTAACGTTACGTTAGGAAAGCACAGTACATAATGCTGAGGATGATTTCATTCTGGCCTCATTTAATTGTGAGTTAGATGGATTTACAAAGAGAAGAGCTTAAGTATGCCAAAGCGTAGTAAAGAAGATACCGAAATCACTATCCAGAAGATCATGGATGCCGTTGTTGATCAATTGCTAAGACTTGGTTACGACAAAATGTCGTATACGACGTTGAGTCAGCAGACAGGTGTATCGCGTACAGGTATTAGCCACCATTTTCCTAAGAAAACGGACTTCACCGCAGCACTAGATGGTCGTATCTTTAAAATGTTTATCGAACATCTAGAGTTCGAAAAAGGTTTAGATGCGTTTTCACAGAGCTGGATTAAAGCTTTAGAAGACTCTGAATTCTTAGCGATTTTACGACTACTATTCCATCACATTGTTACGTCTGAAAGCGCTCACGAATTTGCAGCAAATGGCATTGATCGTCTGTACAAGATGGTAGAAAGCCAGTTTGGCTCAGGTGGAGATAAAGAACTGGAATGGTTGATTGGACGCTCGCTGATTCAAATGAGCAAATAATCAAAAATTACAAAAAGCCCCGCTAATTATTAGCGGGGCTTTTGCGTTTCTGAGGGGAAATTTAAACAAGTGAGTGGCAGACTGGCTAGTGCTCGAAAGCGCTTCTTAAAGAGGCTCTGCGCCTCTTTAAGCTATGCCGCAGCGTGGACTTGAGGAAAGTTCAGAGTCGGGTGTTTTGTCACGATAGATCGATACCCATAAACTTGTTCAATACGTTCGGGCGTTAGGGCTTGCCAAGGGTTGTCATCGCATACAAGTTTGCCGTTATGGAGCAACACAAGTCGGTCTGCGTATTGTGAGGCTAAGTTCAAGTCATGCAATACGACAACCACCGCAGCGTTCTGCGCTTTTGCCGCCTCACGAGCAATTTTAAGCGTGTTGTGCTGGTGGGCGAGATCCAGTGCCGACGTCGGTTCGTCCAACATCAGAATCTTTTTGTCACCAGATTGATGCAGTTGCGTTAGCACTCGAGCCAAGTGCAAACGTTGCTTCTCTCCGCCTGAGAGGGCAGGGTACAAGCTTTCCGCTAAGTGCAGAACATCGGTTTTTTGCATGTAGTGTAGGGCAAGTTCAGTCGTTTCTTTGTTTGAAAGTGACAAAGGGATCGCACCGAGTTCGACCACCTCTCGTGCCAAAAATGGAAAAGTGAGCGTGCTGTGCTGTGGCAGCATGGCGAGGTGCTTTGCTATCTCTTCAGGTTTCCAGGCTTCTTTAGGCTCGCCAAAATAGTCAATCTCGTTGTGTGATGGAATCTCACCACACAGAAGTTTAAGTAGTGTACTTTTCCCCGCGCCGTTTGGCCCCAATAACGCCGTCACTTCGCCGGCTCGAATATCGATGCTGATGTTATCAAGTACTACTCGATGGCCGTATTTCATTGAAATACGGCCAGATAAAACCACGTTATTCATTACAGAATCTTCCCTCTTTGCTGGAACAGTAAGTAGATGAAAAATGGCGCACCAATGAGCGCTGTTACGATTCCGACAGGTAATTCGGCTGGTGCTAATAACACTCGCGCGATCATGTCTGCACAGGTCAGCAGTAAAGCCCCTAATAACGCCGAAATAGGTAACAGTGTGCGATGATCTGGGCCTGCTAGCATGCGTCCGAGATGTGGGATAACCAAACCGATAAAGCCGATTGCCCCGCAGATACTTACTGTGACACCAACGCCTACGGCGGAAAGCAGAATGAGCTGACGCTTCAATTTTTGTACCGGAACGCCCAAGTGGCGAGCTTCTGATTCACCAAGCAATAATGCGTTTAAAGACATGGCTTTTTTGTGAAACCAGAAAAGTAGCACCACGAGAGTCACAGAAGCTAAGCCAATGCCTGCCCAGTTTGCGCCCGCAAGCGAACCCATCGACCACAACGTTAAATCGCGCAGCATTTGGTCATCCGCAGAAAAGTTGAGAAAGCCGATCGCGGCACCTGAAAGTGCACTGATCGCCACGCCAGCGAGCAGCATGATCGTGACGGACGTACCAAACTTATTCGTACCGAGCCAGTACACCAGCACCGTTGTCAGAGCACCGCCCAGAAAAGCAAATAATGGCAACGCTGCTAAGTTCATGAGTTGAGGATGGTTTTGGCTAAACTCAGCAAAAACGACGATGGCAAAAGCTCCGCCCAACGCCGCACCGGCAGAGACCCCAATAATGCCGGGTTCTGCCAATGGGTTTCGGAAAAGCCCTTGCATGACCACCCCACAAATTGCGAGGATTGCGCCGATGAACATACACAAAATCGTACGAGGCAGGCGAATCTCATTGATAACGAGTTGAATGTGCGGTGCCAGCTCTGAATGCGCGCCAATTAAGCCGCGCAGACTGTCTGTGAAACTAATGTTCATCGGGCCGACGGTTATAGAAGCGATGGCGATAAACGCTAAAAATCCAGACAGCGTAATCAGCGTGGTTGATAAAGGAATACGTCGTAACAGCATCGAAAATCTCTATGGGTAAAGCAAGGCATTGAGACGTTTAGCCTCTGACAAGCTTTTTAGTCCCAAACCGCCAACCAAAGCGTGTCCATCAATGGTGATGATGTTCTTTGTCTGGCCTGCTGGTGTTGCTGCAAGTAACGGCATCGCCTTTAAAATGGCGTCTGCACCGCCCATGGTCTCATAGCTGCGGCCACTAACTAAAATGACATCGGGTTGCATTTCTACCATCGCTTCGGTGGACAGTGGTTTGTAAGAGGTTAGTTTTTTCGCCGCAGGATTATCACCGCCTGCTAACGCGATGATGGCGTCTGGCGTGGTATCCAAGCCTGCAACATTGGCTGGGCGACCTTCGTGAATAAGCAAAAACAGCACTTTCTTTTTAGCAGAAGGTGCAGGCTGATTCGCTTGCAAAGATTCGACTTGCGTTTTTACCTCTTGCTTCAAGTTTGTTGCTTGAGACTCACGGTTCATGATCGTTGCAATCTGGTCGATACGATGCAAAAGCCCGTCAACGTTGGCTTCTGTATTGACTATCTCGACATCCACACCTACCGACTTTAGTTGATTTAAGGTGGTTGTTGGGCCCATCTCATCAGAGCCAATTAACTTGGTTGGGCTCAGTGCCAATAACCCCTCAGCTGAAAGTCGGCGATGATACCCAACGTCGGGTAACTCCATGCCTTGAGGCAAAGTACTGGTTACATCAACGGCGACCAAGCTGTCTTTCGCATCGAGCGCAAGTAGTAGTTCGGTAACGGCGCTGCCCGCACTGACGACGCGTTCTGAGTTTGGGGCGTTGTCGGCAAAAAGGTTCGTGCTTGCAAGTAACAGAGCGGCAGCAGTCAACGCAGTGCGCACTGGTGATAATGTGTTCTTCATGAAAATGTTCTCAGTTTTATGTTCTTGTTATGGCGACTCTTCAGTGAGCAATTGAGTCGCCTGAATTCCGTTTTCTTGCAAAAAGCCAAGAAGCTGAACAAGTGATTGAATATTGGCTGTTTTTTCTGCACCAATCACAATAGGTTTATCGGTCGATTTACTCTCTTCTAGCAGCGCGAGAGTGAAGTTTTCCCAATCGATGTACGTTTGTCCGTTGATCGCCCAATAAGGCTCATCCTTGAGGATATTAACGGTAATCGACTGCTTATCGACCTCTGCAACGGCCTGGGAGTCGGTGCTTGGCAGCGCGACATCTAATGAATCGAGTTTGACTGCGGCGGTAAGCATCAAGAAAACCATCACAATAAAAATGATGTCTAACAGCGGTGTTAAATCTGGTGTTAAGCCGTTGCGGTTATTGTCTTGTGGTACTTTGATCATGAAGCTTTTGCCTCAGCCGTTTTGGTGACACTTACCGTTGTTTTTGTTTTTTCTGGAGACACGTGCTGCAGGGAAATGCCTTCAAGCCACAAATTCACGTAGTTGAGAGTATGCTCAAGTTTGGCGAGTACGCGGTCAGCCCACAAACCGATGATTTGTGCGCCAGAAATAGCAGGTAGGGCGATGATCAAGCCTGCGGCCGTTGTCCGCATGGCTAAACCCAAGCCGTCAGCCAAATCGTTAGGTGTGATGTTCCCAGTTGAAACCGCGATGCCTTTAAACATCTCAATCAATCCCAATACTGTGCCGAGAAGACCAATTAGCGGGCTGATTACGCCGATCAACGTCAGAAGGCGAAGACCAGAATGCAGTTGATGACGCTTTTCTTGCAGCCACATGCCCGCCGCGTCTTCACGCAGCGATTTAGCGAATGAGTGGTGAGCCAATAGCATTGCTACACCGCGATAAAGCAAGGGACGCTTGCCCGACAACTCATCGGCCAGCGCTTCAATATCTCGGCTGTTGGTTGGGTCTAGACTAGCCAAATGTTGACGAATGGCACTTTTGCCAACGCCAAGACTGATGAATACTTGGAAGAGTCGTTCTGCAATGATCATGACGGTGAGTGCTGAGCAAATGATCAAAGGCCATGTCATAAGACCGAACTGAGTTTGTAATTCTTGTAGCTGTTCCATTATCCTTCCAACTTAAAACGAACTGGTATTTGTACTCGGTGAGCCACTTTTAGCCCGCCTAAAATATGTGGTGTAAATTGCCATTGTTTAATGGCTCGCAGTGCTGAGGCATCCAGCGACTCGGTGCCAGATGATTCAAGCAAAACATGTTTGATTTGGTTGCCATTTTCATCGAGCCATACCTCATACAAGGCTGCGCCTTCGATACCGCGTCTTTGTGCAGATCTTGGATAGCGGGGCTGCGTTGGTTGACTCACAAACGTTGGTTTGTCGACCAAAATAGGCTGAGATGTTGCCCCTTTGGATTGGCTCGCTGATGCAGTTTGCTGAGTAACCGTATCTTTCTTCACCGGTTCTATTTTTTTCTTCGGTTCGGCTTTGGGCTGAGTTTCTTGCTTGGCAACCGTTTTGGTTGGTTCCACTTTCTTAGGTTGCTTAATTGGCTCTGGCTTTTTCTCGACCACCTTTTTCTTCACCGCCTCTTTTTTGACAACCTGCTTCTTAACGATCTTCTTTTCAGGCTCAGGCTGTTTTTGAGGCTGTGGCTCTTTTGGTGGTTCCACATTCTCTGGTGTGGGCTTTTCGATCGTTGGCGGTGGTGCAGATACAAGGTTGAGGCTTACCGAGCTTGCTGGGTTTCCAGCAGGCATTGCGAACACTTTGTTCTCTTGCGAGACAAAAAGAAGTGCGGCATGAATGACGAGAGAGGCGCCTCCTGCAATGACATATCTTTGTACGTTCACGGGTTATTCTCGGTAGTACTATGAAAACTTGAGGCGATTATTACTTACAATCGAAATAAGATCAATTATCAATTGCATTATCATTACTGTCAAATTATGATCCTTGCAGTTTTTTTGAGATTAGCCTCTATCCCTTATGTGGTGGGGTTTAAGTGAGTATATATGAGCGTCGATATTGATAAATTTGACGAATCAGTTCTGGGCAGCGATAGCCCTGACCCCCTGAGATTTGCTTTTGTGAAGAAGCACTCGGCTCATGCTGGCGGAGCGAGCGTGCCAGTACCGCCACCTCAACAAGCAGGGGTTTTGTCGAGCATTACTTCTGACCAAAACGTGAGAAACAACAAACGCTGTTTGTACATTCACGTACCATTTTGCCGTGTTCGCTGCACTTTTTGTAACTTCTTTCAGAATGCGGCCAGTCGCAAACTTGTCGATGAGTACTTCGCTGCTTTAATGCAGGATTTGAAGGATAAAGCAGCACTTCCTTGGACGCAAAGCGGCATCTTCCATGCGGTTTACATTGGTGGTGGAACGCCGACCGATCTTTCTCCCGAACAAGTTCGCGTGCTGGGGCAGGCCATTCATGATTATTTCCCTCTCGCGTCTGATTGCGAAATTACTTTAGAAGGGCGCATCAATCGTTTTTCCGATGAGTTGTATCAAGGTGCGTTAGATGGCGGCTTTAATCGCTTCTCTTTTGGTGTGCAGAGCTTCAACACTCAAGTTCGTCGCAGTGCAAAGCGTCTTGATGATAGAGAAGACGTACTTAAACGCGTTTCGGAACTGGCGAAGGAAGACAAAATCCCAGTCATCATCGACTTGTTGTACGGCTTGCCTTATCAAACCAAAGAAATACTTGAACAAGATCTTAACGATTTTATGTCGACAGGCGCGCATGGCTTGGATTTGTATCAGTTGGTCGTGGGTGGAACTGCGCCAATGCTCAATCTCGTTGAAAAAGGCAAGATCCCACCACCAGCGACGACGCCAGAGAAAGCGGGCATGTATGAGCTAGGTGTGAACTTTATGGCGAAGCACCATATGAAGCAGTTGAGTGTTAACCACTGGGCCGTCGATAACCGTGAGCGTAGCCTATACAACAGCTTAGCCAAGACGTACGCAGAAGTGTTGCCGATTGGATGCGGTGCTGGTGGCAACATTGGCGGCTACGGGATGATGCTGCACCGCACTTTAGACACCTACATCAAAGCGGTGAATGAAGGGCAAAGTACGATTGCGATGATGATGAAGCACAGCCCATTAGAGCCATTATTTGCAGCGCTAAAATCCGGGTTTGACCGAGGCATTGTTCAGGCAAGTAAACTGCCGATGTTTATGGGTAGCGATACGTTCGATTTTCTCATGCCGCTGTTTAAAGTATGGCAAGACAAAGGTTTAGTTGAGCTTCAAGAGCGAAGCTTAGTGCTTACTTTAGCGGGCAGTTTTTGGGCCGTTTCGTTAGCGCAAGCCTGTATTCAGGTACTGACATCAGAGATGAACGAAAGCGTGCCAAAAGTATCCAATAATTAATGAAGACAAATTGAAGAAAAGATGGAAAACAAAATGGAATCAATCAAGCAACAGGTAGAAGCTCTATTGGAACAAGAACCTCAACTTCTGCCTGCCGCAATGGCAGAGCGTTTAGGTGTGACAGAATTTGATGTTGTCGCAGCACTGCCGCAAGAGATGGTTGCGATTGCTCCGGGTGAACAAGCGCAAACAATCCTTGAAAGCCTAGTTGGCTTTGGCCCAGTGACGACGATCGTACACTCCTTCGGCTCCATTTTCGAAGTGAAAGCGCCTTTTCCGAAAGGCAAAGTTGCGCGTGGTTATTACAATCTAATGGGGCGAGAAGGTGAGCTGCATGGTCACCTCAAATTGGATAACGTGAAAAATATCGCGCTGGTCAGTAAACCGTTTATGGGACGTGAAAGTCACTACTTTGGCTTTTTCTCTGAATGCGGCAGCAATATCTTCAAAGTGTACTTAGGGCGTGACGAAAAACGCGAACTTATTGCTGAGCAGGTAACGGCGTTTCGCGCCATGCAAGCTGAGCTAAATCATTAACAAAGATAGCCAGTCGTCGCGGCTTTTACGTTCAAGAACGTGAGAAGTCGCGACCACGAACATACATAACCGAACTAGAATTCGGGACAAATAAATAGAAATAAAGTCAGGTATCAATATGGATCAACAAGTTAAACAAGAGCGTTTGCAAGGCCGTCTAGGGCCAGAGATTAAGGAATTTCGTCAGGAGCGCCGTACTTTACAGCTTGCAACGGTAGACAGCGAAGGCCGTCCGAACGTAAGTTACGCGCCTTATGTTCAGAATCAGGAAGGTTACTTCGTTTTGATCTCTCAGATTGCTCGCCATGCTCGAAATCTGCTAGAAAATCCAAACGTTTCATTGATGATGATCGAAGATGAAGATTCATCCAAACAGCTTTTCGCACGTAAGCGTTTGACGTTTGATGCGGTAGCAACGGTTGTTGAGCGTGATACTGAAATGTGGCAATTGGTCGTTGGTCAGATGAAAGCGCGTTTCGGTGACATCATCGACGGTCTAAGTCAGCTTGAAGACTTTGTACTGTTCAACCTTAAAGCTGAGAAAGGTTTGTTCGTAAAAGGGTTCGGTCAAGCGTATCAAGTCTCAGGCGATGACTTGGTTGATTTTGTGCATCTACAAGAAGGCCACAAGAAAATCGAAAACGCCTAATGCGGACGTCGTTTTTATGATTACTAAGAGGGAGTTAGGTTATACTGACTCCCTTTTTTACATTGGAACAACAGCATGAGACCTGTAAGCAAGGAACTGAGCGAGATCTGTTATCCCTTTATTTACGAAGACAGCCCTGTGTGCGATTTCGAGATCACCGCAGATGAGTTGTGCAGCCGGATTGGGTTGGTGCTGTCGATGGAATTGGACGACTTCAGTCGAGATATTCTCACGCGCCTTCAGCCTAATGTTTACCATCTCAATGGTTCGGTGCGTGGCAAGTTAGCGATTACAGAATCGGAAGTTGAAGAGCTTAAAGCAGACTATGAGGCCGTAAAAGCGCGCATAGACGGTGGTTTTAAAGGTTTTGTGCTGCCCGGTGGCCATGCTACGTCTAGTCAATTGCATTTGTGTCGCTGCCAAGCAAAGAAAACCGTTCGAGCACTCGTCGCGATAGAGCATGCTGGGAAAAAGCAACCAGCGCCGATTCTGTTTCGTTACGCCAACTTAATGGCCAATGTCATTTACAGCTTGGCTTCCTACATTAATCATGTTTACCAAGTGGAAGAAACTGAGTTTGTGTCTCGCAGCTACGCTATGCCAAAGAAGTAAACGCTGTAAACAAGTCGCTTTAGTACACGTGCCTTAAGCGTCGCAGTGTCATCAATGGTCAGCAATAAATCGTTGAAATGACGACAAAGTGATAACGAATTCGAGTGAACACAAAGCCACATATTATGTTCAGTTAAACGTGCAGTTAAGAAGCCATGGCATTGGCTTCTAGCTCTTTTGCCCCGCGGAGCATAGCTTCGATGAGCTCACCAGCATTAAACTTTTCTAACGCTTCGTGAGCGCCAACTTGATGCGCTCTATCGACACAAATCTCACTCGACAGTGAAGTATGCAGAATGCGGTACGAGTGATTAAGAGCTGAGTCATTTTGCACTTCAAACGCTAACTCGTAACCATCCAACCCCGGCATTTCAATATCACTGACCAGAATATCTATTGGGCGGTTTGCTTCTGCCTCATTTTTCATCAACTGCAGTGCATCTGAGCCATTTTTACAAATTTGATAGGAGATATTGATGCTATCTAGCGCGTCACTTAATTGCTTACGCGCAATTGATGAGTCATCCACCAACAAGATATTCAGTGCTTTGAGGCGTTCACGCTCTACGTCCGTCAACATCGGGATATTCGCGTTTTCATACTGCGGATAAATTTTAGAAAGCAGCAGCTCGACATCGAGCATTTGAACTGTTTGATCGCCATAACGAGTGATACCCGTTACGAAGATGTTTTTTCCAGCACTTGCTGGTGGCGTTTCAATGGCTTTCCAATCACATTCGATGATCTTCTCTATGCTACGAACCATAAACGCAACCACAGTGCGTAAACAGTCGGTCACGATGAGGTAGCAGTTTTTGTATTCTTCTTGGGTAATTGGACGAAAGCCAACCGCAGCGGACATGTCGATAACAGGAACGGTGAGATCACGAATGGTCACCGTACCAATCACATGGTGATGGGAGTACGGGATTTTTGTGGTTGGCATGTAGGGTACAATTTCACGAACTTTAAGTGTCCCTATTGCGAAGTTTTGTTGCAGGGTGAGCTTAAACATCAACATACCCTGAGATTGATTCGCCTTACTAACGACTTTTGCCATGAAATAACCTTATAAATGCCACCGATTTGTGTCTAATCATATCTTATAAAGCGACAGCTTCAACCGTATAGGAAGTAAATGTGAGCTTTTTAAGCAATCTCTTTATAAATCGAGGTCAATATTACCCGCGTTGCACAGGTTTTCATCATCTAGCCAAGTGTTTTGGGGGCAAGCCATGGCCTAAAATGGGTAAGGTGGAGAAATGTTTGGCGCAAACCGGTGTATTCGGTAAACTTGCGCCACCAGAATAGTGAGAGATAAACACATGGCAAACACAGCAGCCGCATTGCACATTCTTGTTAAGCACAAAGAACAAGCTGAAGACATCATCAAGCAACTGAAAAAAGGCGCTAAATTCCAAACACTAGCGAAAAAATATTCAACTTGCCCGTCTGGCAAACGTGGTGGTGACCTCGGAGAGTTCCGTCGCGGTCAAATGGTGCCTCAATTCGACAAAGTTTGTTTTTCTGGTGAAGTGTTAACTCCGCACTTAGTCAAAACAAAATTTGGCTGGCATGTGGTCAAGGTTCTCTACAGAACATAGCCTCTACCCAGAGCTCATGAGCTGACTTTCGAGTTTCTCGAACGCCAGTACATACGAGCAGAAATCATGGTAAGCACGAATTGGCTTGCCATGATTCATTTATTCTTGCCCAAAATCATTCAGAGTCAGAAACTCTATTTAATTCCTTTCACACTATTAGTTCTAATGGCTTCAAGCTGACTGCAAAATAGACAACGTACCTCAATAGCAACCCTTACGTTCCCCAAAAACTTAGTCTTTAACAAATATAAGTTGGAGCGACGACCGTTCTCCCTTTGACTTACCTTGAGAAAACAACTCATACAAGATCAACGCACACTAACGCATTGTTAAATTAATGTTTAATAAGTGAGAGTTTTGTTGCTCTTTTACTAATGTCTAATATTCCTACCGGTAGCAACACATGCTTAATAAGTGCAAATCAATAAAGGTGCTCGATAGCAGCTAGGGTGTGGTCTCGTATTGGTCGAAGGTTTGTGTACCTCGCGAAACTCTAGTTGAGATGGTTCAGCTTTGAAACGTAAAAAAGGATAACTCAATGTCTGACTCAAGTAAGACTTTTTACAGAGATGTGCGCAAGAAACCGCATGAATTTGAAAGCAGAGAAGACTTTCTAAACCATGATTTAACCGTTATGAGCTTTCGTCGCTGGGGTATTCATTTGCCATCGCGTGATTACAGTATTGAAATCGAAGATTGGGTACCAGCGTTAGCCGCCACCATAGGCAAAGTGGTTATGGTGACCGCCATGGTTGCGGCCTTTGCCGCTCAGTTTGGTTTATCTCCGGAGTTCGTTGCAGAAAACGTGCGTTACGAACTGCTTATTGCAGGTGCTCTGTTCGTTATCCTGTTTTCCGCCATCCTAAACCCGAACGCAAACTTAGCCGGTACTCATGGCCCAATGATACCGCTGATTCCCATGATTGCCGCCGCAGGGGGACATCCACTGGCTCTCGGTTTGATGGTCTGTGCTTTTGGTTTAATTCTCGCTTTTACTAAAGGTGGTTCAAAACTCATGACCCTGACTGGCATTGGGGTTAGAGGTGGGTTGCTGATCTACCTTGGCGCAGTGGGATTGATCGGACAAATCAATAAGACAGAAGCGTGGGCTGCAAGTACCGACCAAGGTTACATCTCGTTTGTGGTCATTGGTCTAACGGTTATGGTTTATGCCTACTTAGCCAAGATCAACAAACGTTGGTTGGCTATCCCACTGTGTTCTGCGCTAGCGGGTATTGTCGCTTACGCGATGGGCGCTGAGTTTGCTTTTACCACGGAGCCGGGCCTGCCTAATTTCAGTCCATTCTACTGGTGGGGTGAAAATACCGGCTGGCAACTAGGTTGGCCAACGTTAGAGCACTTTATTGCTGTTACGCCATTTGCTCTGTTAGCCGTCGCTATGTGGTCTCCTGACTACCTCGGTCATCGAGTTTTTCAAGAACTTAACTACCCAAAAGAAGCGAAAGGCGTACTAATGGATGTCGACGATACGATGGTCGGCGCGTCTATTCGTCAGGGGGTTGGTTCACTATTAGGTGGCGGCAACCTAGCTTCTTCTTGGGGTACGTACATGATTCCAGCCGCAATTGCCAAACGTCCAATTCCTGGCGGCGCGCTATTAACTGGCTTAATGTGTATTGCCGCAGCGGTAATTGGTTACCCAATGGATCTCGCGATGTGGGAGCCTGTTTTGCGCGTTGCGTTGATTGTCGGTGTGTTCTTACCACTTCTTGAAGCGGGTATGCAGATGATTCATAAGCATAAAGATTCACTCAGTGCGGGTATCTGTATTTTTGCTTGTGCATTCGTTAACCCTGTGTTCGGCTGGGCAATAACTATGCTGTTGGATAACCTCGGACTTATCGGTGACCATGAGCGCGCTAACGAACTATCGGGTAAAGATAAATACCTGATCCCTGGCGTAGCCTTTATCATTTGCGCAGGTTCCCTTGCTGTCGTTGGTCAGCTTCCGGGTATTCCCGCTCTAATTAGCTAATAGACGCTCGTTCTAAAGGCATAGATGGTAACTATCTATGCCTTCTCTCGTTCCCACTCTACTCTTGTCCAAAGTCCATCGGATATTAGATAAGACTATTGGTTCATTTCTTTAGTGCTGAGTTAAACTCGATAAAGAGGGGGGAAGCCAATTTTCACTTCAGCGCCCTAGTCATTTGGAAATGGTGACTTGATGTTGATGTAATTTGTTTATGCCCCTTTATGTGTTACGTCTAGACGTAACACATTATGTGATCTGATAATGTTCAGGTAGAAAAATTAATGGCCAGCATAATTAAAGACGTTGCCCCACAGCTTCCTTTAATGAAAACATTAATGATTTGGTTAAAAATGGGGCTTTTCCCAGCGGCTCGCTAGTGTTTTTGAATTCAATCGTGTACTTATAATCAGTCTTTGACTGACAAGAATAGAGCAGGGCAAATATTAAACCTAAGGCGAAACAAAGGTTTTTATATAGCAGGTGTAGTGCTTGAGGATGGTTGAATCAATGAGCAGTAGGTCAAGTATTATTCAGCAGTCATTACTGCCCAAACCGAGCTAGCAGTAGCAGCTAGGAAGTCCCCGTTCCAGTTACTTTACCAACTCATATGAATTTCTTAGTAGCACTTTACACAAATGCGAATCACTTTCAACGAACTGCCAAGAAATTCTCGGTAGTTTAGTTGCTATGGAGTTATTCCCTAAATGAAAAATCGTTAGTTTAATAGGTCTATAAATTTTTGGGTTAATTGTTAAAGATCTAGTTTGCTATTTAATCAACTGAATGATGTTTTTTTATCTAACAATAGCCATTAAATTAGGCCATAGCGGAGGAAAGGGATATGAGATCAGAAAATAAAATATTATAATTTCCTTTTGACGTGATGTCGATTTTCATAAAGCTCATTGAAAAGAAATGTCTATAGTGAGGTCAAAGATAAACTATCTGTTATGTGCTCTCTGACCATATTTTTGTCTAAATAATATCAATTTTTGGAAAGTCGATCTTTGGTTTCGTGATATTATTTACCCAATTACTAAACGTGTTTAGTGCCGTCCATGCGCAAACCTGAATGATCTGATTCTCAGTTAGCCCATTATAAAAGGCTAGTTCAATATCGTCTTGACTGATATTTCCCTTCCTTTCAAGAATTGTCCTAGACAGAAATAACATAGCTTGCTCACCCGAGTCCTCAGCTATGCCTCGCTGAGCATCAGAGCATTCCTCCAATGTCAGACCAATTCTCTTTGCAGAGAAAGTATGACCGCTAACGCAGTAATGACACTGATTATAATTTGCCACGTTAAGTGAGATTAGTTCTCTCTGTCGCTCACTGAGACTTCCGAATTCTTTGATCGACTCCTCAAATTTCAGATAGCCATTCAAGCTCGCTCCATCTATGCCTAATGCAGCAAAGAAATTCGGAATCATTCCGTATTTTTCATTAAACTCAATTAGAATTGGAGCTGCTATTTCATCAGCTGTTTGAATCGTTTTAAGAGTGAATTTTTTCATCTTAATAACCTTAATTATTTTGCTAAAGCAGCCACATTTATGGTTTTGCTAGTAATGTTTTTGAGATTGTTTCTTTAACTGTAATAAACTTAGCACGGTAAGTAGAGCAAAGAATGCTGGGTCGCTCCATCCAAACCCTACAAATATACCTGTTATACCAGCGTATCCGGTGATAATTACTCCTAAAAAATTGGTAACGACCAGTGCTTTAATCAATTGTTGAATCGTTTCTCTGTGTTCAATATTTCTTAAAAGTAAGCTGACGGCTGAAATTCCGCCTAGAAATATACTTGTATGCTGTGATAGAAAATAAGCATATTTGTCATTGATTTCTACTCCATACATTGGCCACATAATGCTTGGTACAACGAATAAAGCGATGGCAAAGGCAGCGTAAACACTGCCATGGATTGTCAGAAAAGTTTTATTACTCATTATCCCTTCCTACCTTCTAACTGGGCCATTATTTATAGCAGTTAACGGCTTGTTAATGTCAAAGATAATACCTCGAACATCAGCAACCCCCATCTTTTTTAAGCGTTTGCTGTGCATTGTGAGGTATTCTTGAGCGCTAGTTTCATCTTCAAAAAGATAGATTCCGCCGCCTAGTTTTTCTGACTCACTTTCTGTCCAAATTTTCCAGATCAGTCCAGGTTCTTCATTTATTGATACAGCAAGCTCTTTCAGTGCTTCTGACATTTCCACGCCCATAGGACCAAGGTATTCAAAGTCTACTTGTAGCAGTTTCATAGTACATTCTCCGTTTATGATGCAAGCTCATCTTGTTATCGATAGAGTCATTTTTACCTATAAAAATAAGACAGAAAAGTTCATAATATTGCGAATTTCTGTGTAAAAAATTAACAGGTTGACGCTTTGAGACTAAAAAGTACTTTAGAGCAATGGGTTACGCTCCAAGAAATTGATAAAGCAGGAAGTATCCAAGCTGCTGCTGAATCATTAAACAAAAGTCATACGACACTTATCTACTCGATTAGAAAGCTAGAAGAGCAATTAGACGTAAAGTTACTTGAGATTAAAGGTCGACGTGCAACACTAACCGAACTAGGTAAATCTTTATTGAGAAGGGCTAGCAGCATGCTAGAGCAAGCTGTAGAGCTGGAGGATTTGAGTCAACAAATATCCGCGGGAGTTGAGTCGGAGATAACGGTTTCAATCGATCATCTTTGCGATCCAACTCTTTTATATAGGCCTATGGCTGAATACCTAAAACGCAATAAGCTAACTTCAATTCGGGTCCTTGAAACATCTTTGTCAAAGACTCATGACGTCGTCACCAATGAGCAAGCCGACATTGCAATCATCAACTTACCCATTACAAATTATCCTGCTCAGTCATTTTCTCTAACAACAATGGTTCCGGTTGTTTCAACTGAACATCCTTTAGCTTCAGAAGAACAACTGTGTATGTCAGATTTTGCAACTCATTGTCAAATAGTCGTACGCGATCTCGGTTCGTCTAATCAAGCAGGACCAAATAATCAAGATGTTGGATGGCTAAAGTCGAAACAGAGAATCACAGTAGATAACTTTGATCATGCGTTTCGAGCGGTAGAGTTAGGCGTAGGCTTTTGCCGTTTACCTACACATATCGTTGCTAAAAGAAATCGAGGACAGTTAAAAATATTAGAAGTAGAACAAAACGGAAGCTATCGAGTCCCTTTGCATATTACATTACCCAAAGGTGCAAAGACGGGGCCAGCAGCAAAATGCTTTTACGACTTGCTGTTGGAGATGATTGAGTAGTAAATTACGATTTTCAAAAAAACTTTGTGTCTTATAAAAAAGTAAAAATTATAAATAAGGAGAGATTTCTTGAAGCTAGATGCCATTCTATGGGATTACGATGGAACATTGGTTAATTCTGTACCTAAGAATATTGATATCACCAAAAACATTCTATCTATCGTGGCTCCACATTTAACCGGGGATAATCTTCCAAAATACTTATGGAGCGAATAGTCATATCATGTGGCTAACCACGAAGCTCGAAACTGGCAAGAGCTGTACCTAGAGTATTATGGAATGTCTCATTCTGAGATGACTCTAGCTGGTAGCCTTTGGTCTGAACATCAAGAAAGAAATCAGACCCCTGTTGAAGTATTTGAGGGGATTAATAGTGTGTTATCTAAATACAGCCAAATCCCTCATGGTATTTGCTCTCAGAATTCTCAATTGAACATTCGCAACGTACTTGAGCAAAATGAATACTTTCTAGCTATAGTTGGTTATGACGATGTTTCAAACAGTTACCAAAAGCCTCATCCATTTGGTGGTTTAAAGTGTGTGGAAAGCATTGTTGAGAATAAAGGGAGCAAACGCCTTATTTACATTGGGGATCATGAGGCAGATGTGGAGTTTGCCAGAAACTTAGAAGCCTCTCTTAATGATGGCAGCAAGGTTATTTCTATAGCGGTTGGTTACAGTCATTCACAACCTGAAAATTGGTCTGTTCAGCCAGATCACTTTGCTAAAAATGTATCCGATTTAACATCGATAATCGCGATGTATGAATAGGTCAACCTCTATTCAAGTTTATCGTCGTTTGGATCATGAGCCGAGAGGCACTCAGCGAGCACCTCTTGGTTTAGTATCATTATGGTATGATCGCGAATGAATTCAAAGCCATACCAGATGCGCCGCGAATTCTTGGAGGGTTAAGAACAAGTAGGAATTCATATTGGCCCGATTCAGAAAGTGCTTCTCCTAGCTCTTCTAAATTAATATTTTCAACAATATAGATCCCGTTCTCAGCCAAAAAGATTCTATGCACTGGGAAGGTAGAACCACTCTCGGGAACTACCTCAAAGCTCAATTGATCAGAACCACCTAGAAATATCTTTTTGTTAGCTAACCAGTGGGCAGCATTCACTCCTATGCCAGGCCTTGCGCCCATGTATTTGTCTTTATCACTATCAAAAAATTGGCCAAAACCTGTTCTCAGTAAAACGGAAATCCCAGGTTCCAGTAAGATGTTTTGTTTTTTTGCTGCACCCTGTATGTCTTCGATGGTGATTTCATATCCGGCTTCTAAATGATCAACGGACTTATAGCGAGCTATATCAAGTAAGATCGCTTTATTGATTAACTTTTGTGTTGGGTACTCTTCTATACCACGATACTTCAAGCCTGTTGCGCCATCGCTTCCTGTTGCATCTAAGCCCCCATATAGTTTGCCTTTATGTCCTATATGACCAATTGCATCAATTGTAGGAGCACCATGCTGACCACTGAAGTACATCATGTCTGCTGCAAATGACATGTCCGGCAACAATCCATCTGTCTCTTTGTGGTTTTCTATCAATGCTGATCTGAAAGGTGGGTTCATTGTTAACAATGGTGAATTAGCATCCCATATATAATTTAGCTCTATGATTTGAGAAGCATTGACAGCTTCTATTAAGTTGATCTTAGTATCTGCGAAGGCATTCTTGTTAGTTAGCGCTAGGATAATTGCTATTTCGGCTGCTTTTCTAAATTTAGGTATAAATTTCATAACTGTTCTCGGCTACGTCCCACTTTTGTTAAGAACAAAAGAGAGATAGTTTAGTGGACGGTCTTTTAGCATGTATAAATGGTGAACAAGCTAACACTTTCGCATTCTCATCCAAGATGAAAAACTATGGAAGTTCATAAAACTGAGTCAAACAGTAGAAAAAATTGACAGCTATGAATGGCTACATTGGATGTAAACCTACGTCTAAATGTGAGTTGTTTATACATGCCATGAGTTGTTAGTAATTCACTGAATAAACATGAAACTTTTTTCCTCAACTCAGTTTTGAGCTGGCTTATCAGGGGAATAGCCATTGATATTATTAGCAGTGATGCTTAGTGGTGAACGAATTCTGTGTCAATCTACGGCTTATTGGGACTGGAAGACTACTGTTGCTGTTTTATTTCAGGTTTATCCAACAACATTATTTGGTTATTAGTATGGAATTTACTTCTTATTAAGCTCCCTTTGAGCATAACAGCTCCTTTTCCTATTCTTGTGTTAGTATTTGCTTTACTCAGTGGGTATATAGGAAGAAACTTCGTCTATTGGGCAAAATTTAGGATTCGTTTTGATTGTGAGACCTCAAAATCAGATTGGATGCCAAAAAAATGCCTAAAGTGATTTAAATTCAGATGCTTAGAGGTTAAGCTGCTGCTTTAAGCAGTACAGCAGCTTTGTCCTATTTTTTGGTTGTTTTATTTACTCTTAGAGTTTTTGTAGATGGACAATCAGCGCCGATTCAGGGTCTAGAATGGGCAGATTCAAGCCAATTTCCTTTAAATTGTCTCCGCTTAACGTTAGGGTTTTATCCAACCATTTAGGTTGCTGCTTCATTAATTGGAGGCAGGTTTGAGGCATCTCAACCAACTTCACATGGTATCTGGCGTTGACATCTGCGCAGCTAATGCGAAGAGGAGAGGGAAGGGCGTGATCTGGCATCGCTAATTGACACACGGTGATCAACATTTCGTCTTCACTCTCGACACCATAGATGTTTTGATTTCTATCTGCTGGGTCAATGCGAAAGCCTCGTCCAGAGTGCAGCAAGTCACGGTATTGTTTATGCAGAGCGATGTAGCGAGAGAACGCAGCTTTTTCTTGTTCCGACTCTTTTACTGGGTCCAATTCGACGCCCATATGACCACCCAATGCCGTTACACCGCGCATATTGATCCCTTGGCGGCGATTCGTTGAGTGGCACTCTTCGGTCCCTATGTGTGCTCCCATCACTTCTGGTGGGAAAAAGTAACTCATGCCTCTCTGAATCGCTTGGCGCTCTAACGCATCATTACAATCCGAAGCCCAGAAACGCTGTGTGCGCTTTAAGATTTCAAAATCAGCGCGGCCACCACCAGAAGAACAAGATTCAATTTCTACATTAGGGTGAGCTTTGTTTAACTCATCAACTAACCGATACAGCGCTTGGGTTTGTCCATGTACCGCAGGTCGACCAAGGTGACCTGGCTGAACCAGTTCTCGGTTCATATCCCATTTGAAATAGGCAATATTGTATCGAGTAAGCAGATCATTAAGACGATCATAGACGTAGCTGAAACATTCTTCGTTTTGCAGATCGAGAACATACTGCCATCGACCAGAAGGTTGATGATAGCCTTGTAAGGCTAGCACCCATTCAGGATGCTTACGGTAGAGATTAGAATCTTCACTCACCATTTCCGGCTCAACCCAAAGACCAAATTCCATGCCTTTTTGATTGACATGCTCGATAACCGGCTCTAGACCATTTGGGTACTTGCGTTCGTCCAAGAACCAGTCGCCCAACCCTGCACGATCATCATCACGACCAATAAACCAACCATCATCAATGATGAATCGTTCAACACCCATTTCGGCTGCTTCAGTGGCCATTTGCATGATGTATTCAGGGTTATGGTCGAAGTAGATGCCTTCCCACGTATTCAGATGGACTGGGCGAGGTTTGTTGGTTGGAAACTTGACAATATTCTCGCGAACAAACTGCTGGAAACGTTGTGAAATGCCGTTCAAACCCGTGTTGCTATAGCAACCGTATAGCCAAGGTGTTTGGTACTCATCACCAGCTTGAAGAATCATTTCACCCGCAAGCAGAAGTTCGCCAGCTTGGACAAATCGGCGACCATCGCTGCGTACATCCGCTCGCATTTGGTGGTTACCACTCCAACCAAGATGGAATCCCCACACTTGACCAATTTGCTCACTAAATCCATTTGTGCCAACAAACAGTCCAGGGAAGTTTTCGTGCGATGTACGACCTCGGCGGTTTTCCTGCATAAAGCCACCGTGTTCAAAGCGTTGACGCTGAGTCTGGAACTCGTGGCACCAACGGCCGTGGAAAGTCATTAATTCATTGGCGTGATTTGGCAGGGGTAGCGTTGAAGACAATTTGCCCAAATAGTAATTTTTGTCGCCGATGTTTTTAACGGTAATGCGTTTTTGAATCACGTCGGTGTCGAAGTCCAAATTCAACTCGACAACAAGTTCAAGTTTCGCCACATCATCTGACATAAAAAACGTCAGGTGATTGCCGTTTAATTGCGTGGAAGTCAGTGTGAAAACGGGTGCCCAATCATGGCCATCACGGTGGCCTTCAATCCCTGGAGCATTGAAATGACCGCTACCTAACTCAGGGCATAGAGACAATGGCACATCGACATCTAATCGAGCTTGCGAAATAGGACGTTCCGTAGACAGCACGAGATCTTCATCAATTTGTGCAATCTTTGCGCCCCAATGCAGGATTTCTGGTACTCGATCTACTTTTATAATCAGACTGTGATTATCGCTTTTTAGGTGGATAAATTCGCTCATAACCGATTCAACCTTTTGGTTTCAAACTTAAATAAATTTCAATTGAAGATACTGTTGGCGCTTTATTTGCGGTTCACGCAAAGCCTGAACCCGACAAAGTCGTTGCCGTTGTGGAATAAAACGCCTAGTTGTCAACAGCAGGCGTTTTATCCATGAGGTTTTGATGGTTTAGTAGGCCTTTACTGGCTCATCACTTTCATTCGTGCCGTTTTTATCAGCAGTAGAAGCACTGATGTGATCGTATTTTTCAGTCAGGCTATCTTGGATTTTTTGCAGGTTGTCGCCGTTTAATTTATAGAAGCGGAAGTAAACAACCAAAGCAATCGCAAAGAAAAACGCAGGTAGGCCGACCATGATGCACTGCATACCAAATATCGTTTCAGCGCTTTGTTCTACATTGGGTACATAATTGACTGCCGCAAGCGCAATACCAATAAAGAATGCGGCAAATGCTGAACCTGCTTTTACGACCAGTGTCTGTACCGAATAGGCCACACTCTCACAGCGAGAACCCAGTTTGTATTCGCCATAATCGACGGTGTCCGCCACCATAATCACGTTGAGTACCCAGAACAGTGCCGTACCGATTTGCAGTAGAACCCCAGCGGTAGAAATGAGTAAGATGCTTTGTTTGTCGTACATGCCGACATAGATAAGTACAGCGCTGCCAAGAATAGGGAAGCTTGAAGCGCATGCCCATAGAACTCGACGAGAGAACTTTCTTGCCAATTTAGGGAACAGCACTAAAGTAATCAGGTTAGCAATACCCGCGTATGACATGTAGTAAGGGAACAGATCATCGTTTCCAACAACGTATGTGAAGTAATAGACCGCAAACGCCATGATGATGTTGGTGGCTAGGTTGTAAGACAGAGCCATACACAACACGCTGGTCAATTGATCATTTTTATAGATTAATGAGACAAGCTTTTTCAGTGATACTTTTTGTTCTGGTTGAGTGTCTTCAAGGTGCGCCGTTGAGTAGCGTTCTTTAACATTACGTAAGGTAATGTAGGTTGACACTACGAAGCAAAGGATAAGCATGACTGCAAAAACTTGGAATCCGAAACCTTTGTCGTCTTCACCTACGGCGTCAATGAACGGCATTGCAATCGCTGCGGTAACAATCCAAGCAAGACTTGCAAAGAAACGAGGATAAGGAACGAGTTCTTCTCTTTCTCGTTTATCGAGAGTAAGGGTTGGAACCAATGACCAAAAAGGGATGTCCATTAATGTGTAAGTCATGCCCCACAAGATGTAAGTGATTGCTGCATAAGCGATAAGCCAAATTCCATCTAAGTGGTGCGCGAAGAACAAACTAAAAAGCACGACAGAGTTAGTAATAGTGCCAACTAAAATCCAAGGCTTGAATTTTCCCCAGCGAGAGCGGGTATTGTTCACAATCCAGCCCATAATCGGGTCATTTACGGCGTCCCATACTCTAGCGATTAAGAAAATGGTGCCGACCGCTGCCGCGGAAATGCCAGCGACATCGGTGTAGTAAAACATTAGATACATATAGACGATGGTAATTGCAAAGTCCTTACCAAATGCCCCAAAGCCGTAACTTAGCTTTGTTTTCATCGAGATACTCATTTGTTACTCCTTTCGTCCTCTAAATAGAGGGCAGTGTAGTTACACGTTATGGTTTTATATTAAATTTTTATTGATGCACCCAATCTGGCAGCCAACTGCCATGCGCGTCGATAAGGTCGTCCACCAGTGCATAAATTTCTTCTAGTCCAAGCGTCGCAGAGGTGTGAGGATCCAACATGGCGGCATGGTAAATACGCTCGCGATTTTGTGTGACAATCGCTTCAGTTAGCAAAGTCTGAACATTGATGTTGGTTTGCATCAACGCCGCTAAGTGGTTAGGAATACGGCCAACTTTGGTCGGCTGAATACCGTTTGCATCCACCAGACAAGCGACTTCAACACAGCAGCCTGTAGGAAGGTTGTCGATCAGATCTTCGTTTTTGACGTTTCCGTAGATAACGCTCGGTGTGCCTGTCCAGATTGAGTTAATGATGGTACTGGCGTATTCGTTCGATTGTTTGACACTGATTTGGTCTGCATTTTTGAACGCCTCAAGCTCGGTTTTCCACTGGCTTATTTGTTCTACGCAGCGCTTTGGATACTCATCAAGTGGTACTTTGTAACGCTCAATCAAATCAGGGCGATTGGGTTTGATAAAATAGGGGGTGTACTCAGCGAAATGCTCAGAAGATTCGGTGACAAAATAGCCGAGTTTTTTAAACATTTCATAGCGAACGAGGTTTTCACAGCGTCCGTTGTTGTGGATCCCTGGCTTAGGTGCGCGACCATCTGCAAAGGCTTGAAGTAGATCTGGATAGATGTCTACATATTCACCTTGGCCAATTTTCTTCTCCAGTGTTAGGTAGTACGCCATATGGTTGATACCAGCACAGGTATAGCGAAGATCAGCGACATCAATGTTTAAATCTCGTGCTAACTCCTCAGCGGTACCTTGTACAGAGTGGCATAAACCGACTTGCTTGATGTGAGGATACATCTCGTACATGGCCCAAGTGTTCATCGCCATTGGATTCACATAATTGAGCATGGTTGCGTTTGGACACACTTCCGTCATGTCTTCACAAACGCGCCATAGATGTGGGACAGTGCGTAGCGAACGCATGATACCGCCGGGGCCTAAAGTGTCAGCAATCGTTTGTTCTAAACCGTGGCGTTTACAGACTTCGAAGTCTGTTATGGTGCAAGGATCGTAGCCGCCAATCTGAAATGCAATCACAACAAAGTCTGCATCTCTCAACGCTTCTTTTTGGTTCAAGTAACTGGTAATCGTGCCTGTCGCGCCTGCCGACTCCATCAATTTTTTTACGACAAGATGTGATTCTTCTAAGCGAACTTCATCAATATCCATCAGCGCAATTTGCGCCTCTTTTAGGGCGGGTTTATGGAACACATCACCAAGAATGTTTTTTACAAAAATGGTGGAACCAGCGCCGATAAAGGTAATTTTAGGGCCTTTCATTGTTATATCCTTTATATCTAATACCTCTGTTTCACACTCGAAATTTACACCTCTGCCACAGGGATATTCTTCTCAGTTTTATTCTTTAAACTCCTATTTTCTAATATTTAATATCTCGATTTCACATATCTTAGGAAATGGGATAAGTTTGAGTATTTCTAGGAATAGGTGATAAATAATGATAAATATCAATGTATATAATTGATATTTAATGGTTTATTTTTTATGTTAATTGAAGGTAAAAGGTTTTAATAGTGTGACTTATACTTTTGAACTATAATTCTTTATACGGTTTTCTAAGGATAATGTAATGAAGCAACTCGATGCTGAAGCTCTGAAGGTAGTGTCCCAAGAGAAGCACTCATCCGATACTGTATTAGTCAGCCCTCTGTCTCTCTATTCTTCTGGTGAGAACATTGATATTGAGTTAAGAGCCCCGTATGCGATGCCTGGCTATCATTGGCACGGGCAGATAGAAATCAATATTCCTTTTGGCGATGATGTCGAGTACATGTTTAATGGCAGTCCGGTTGTGGTAAAAAGTGGGGCGATTGGACTTTTTTGGGCTGCGGTGCCTCATCGTTTAACCGACCCGGGCAAGAGTCACAATATGGGGATCATCAATATTCCTATTCATCACTTTATGTCGTGGACGCTGGAACGTGATTTTGTCAACCAGATAACTCACGGCTGCGTACTCGAATCCACATCGTGTTCATTAGTCAGTGAGTTTGAAATTGCGCGCTGGGCTCAAGAGATCAAGCACGCTTCTGAAAGCCGTCAACAATTAGCTGCGGAAGAAATCGCGCTTATGCTCAAACGAATGTGCCTAGATGGTTGGGAGTTATTGAGTAGCAATAAACAAGAAAAATCGACAAAGAAAGGGGTATCCAAACACTCCCAATTTTATGTTAGTCAAATGCTGGAGTTTATAGCGGCGCATCATAATCAGCCACTGACAAACAAAGATATCGCGGAGCATGTCGGCTTGCATAGCAACTATGCGATGAACTTGTTTCAAAGAACGATGCAAATGACCATAAAACAGTACATTACTGCGATGAGAATTAATCATGCACGAGCTTTGTTAAGCGATACAGATAGGACCATTCTCGATATTTCACTCACCGTTGGTTTTAATTCAATCAGCCGTTTTTACGATACCTTTCAGGCACAAATCGGCTTAACTCCGACTCAATATCGAAATCGAGCACGAGAAGATTATCGATGGAGCAATCATGGGAGCAATCCGCTTTACGATTTAGAAAAGGGTGCCTGCGATGGTAAAAAGCCTTTAACAATTAGAAAATAGAAAAGTAGGCGAAGAAAGCGATTCAAACCATGCTTGCTCTAATTGTGCAATCTGGACCCACATCACGTAGTTCACTAGTTAGGTGGCTCATATTTGTTAGAGCCATCGAGCTTTTGACAACTAACTGACCGATTACGTGGATGTCGACTTTGTTAGAGGACCATCCCTGATCAGAGTCATCATAGTTCTGTGGTATCCCTCTTTGTTGTGTGCGACAGCGCTAGAGGTTCCAGACTCAATGGTTTCAAATCGATTGGGCATATATGGAGTCGCGGATTCACCAGTATCAGATAACAACAGATCTCGGGGATCGTCAAGGTCTGTTTAGTTCAATGATGAAGCTATTTACTTGTTTCTGGAAGTTTAACAAGTAAGCGCATTACACCATATGCTTTATAAGCAGCAAAATGGTTTTACCGACCAGAAACATTTTTCTGGTTTTTCAAAGAAAATAGTTAGCTCCCGCCCATTTCCTCACCGTTGCTATCGGTCTATTGCATGCCTTAGATATTTTCCTTATTGGTAAATTTATCATTAGACTTCTATTCTAAGTTAAAAGGTTTTGATGGGGGCTGAGCCGTACCCGCTGCCGTTTCATCTGGCAAATGGAGTTCCTCAGTCAAGGAAGGGACTTATCCAACACGGAGTATAGTGCCATGCATCATTCATTATCCTTGCCGATTTTATTGTTGTCGTCTGCCATTGTGCAGGCGGCGGTTCCAGAAAGCCTTGCTATACCGCAGGCTTACCTCGATAGTCATCCTCATCCCGTTCATACAGATCCACCTCCGGCTTATGCCGTGGATCGTATTCTCGTTAAATTTCGTCCCGGTGCAGCGGCGTCTGACGTAGGGGAGTTGATGCGTCAGAGCAGAGCCAAATCGCTCAAAGTCATTTCCGGCATTGATGTGCATGTCTTGCAAGTGCCCGTTGGAACAGTGGAAGCGCAGTTAGCCCGTTTTAACCAGAACCCGAATGTGTTGTATGCAGAACCTGATATCAACCACATCGTTCAGTATGTTCCCAATGAAGGTCTCGGTGGAAGTATCTATGCTAGTGACTACTTTTCTGAGCAGTGGGCGCTCAATAATACTGGGCAAGTACATTCTACCGTGGTGAATGACCCACTATTTGGTCCGTATCTGGATGAAGCCTCTGGCTTGCCTGGTGCAGATATCAATGCTCCCGAAGCTTGGGATATGACGAAAGGTAGTTCTGCCGTCAAGATAGCAATTCTCGATTCCGGTATTGATTGTCGTATGGCAGGGGATAGCGTGAGTAGCATTGAGTTTGGGAACGGAAAATGTATTGAGCAGCAGAAGTTCGTCACCGATTATCAAAGTGATACGTTAGAGGACGTGGTTGGACACGGCACCCATGTCGCAGGTATTGCGGCGGCTCAGACAGATAACGGTATTGGTATTGCTGGGGTCGGTTTTAACAGTTCTGTTGGCAACCTGAAGACGTGCTACGAATATCTGATTTATAGCTGCGACCCATTTTTTGGCTGCTTCCTTATCGCTGCGACGGGGGTATGCCCGCTATCTTCCTCCATTGATGCGATCACCTATGCTGCCGATAACGGCTACCACGTGATTAACATGAGTTATGGCTCTGATGAAATCGATGAAGAGGGCAACCCGATTAGCTTAGTCGGTTATAGCCAAGCGGAAAATGATGCCGTTAACTACGCTTGGGGGAAAGGCGTGTTGTTAGTGAGCGCAGCAGGGAACGCCGGAGATCCGATAAAGAACTACCCCGCAGCTTATGACAACGTGATTGCCGTAGGTGCGACGGATGACGATGACAATCGTGCCAGCTTCTCTACTTTCAGTAGCGATTGGGTGTCGCTAATGGCACCTGGTGACAGTATTCTCTCGACGATGCCAAATGAGCAGTGTGGTACCTTCGATTACGATAATGACGCCTGTCTGCATTGGCAGTCGGGTACATCCATGGCCAGTCCTCATGTTGCTGGCGCAGCTGCGTTACTTTGGGCATACAAATATGCAGATCAGTTATCCGATCCTGCAACTTGCCAAGATGCTTCTGGCGTACCTTGTAACCAGATGATTCGTATGATGTTGGAACAAGGAGCGGATCCAATAGGTGCTGATGGACAAGATTTACAGAGCATCTCTCAATACGGACGACTTAATTTGGTGGGAGCTCTGACTGCAACACCTTCGGAACCGCCACCACCACCTCCTCTAGTCGTTAAGGCACCAGAAGCTCTTTCCATCTCGATCACCAATAGTATTGTCTTTCTCAATTGGAACTACTTGGGGGATCAGGGTGCCATTGCAGGCTTTAGAGTCGAACGCGAGAGTTGGAATGCAAAACGTAATCGATGGCAAAGCCTAAGCAGTTGGGATGTTCTCGACCCTACGGCCACGACGTTTGAAGATTCCAGTGTCAATGGCGAAGTGCATTATCGTGTTGGCACCATTCAGAAAAGCGATGGTTCTTTGTTCTGGAGTGGATGGAGCGATAACATCACGGTTGCTGGTTCTGGTGGTGGTAAGGGCGGCGGAAAAGGTGGAGGCAAGCCGAACAAATGATCGCCATGAAAAAGGCCCGAGAAGAGGGCCTTTTTGTGTTTTTAACTTTCTATGTTTTCAATATCGAACAGAGATAAATACGGCTCTGTGGCTAAAGATTTGCCACGAATTGTTTATTAAACTCAGCGTTTACTTTATCGCTTAGCTGTTCGTATTTTTCGCTCAACGCAATTTGCTGCGCTTGTAGATGAGTTGGGTTCTTAGCAAGATCAGAGGCATGAAGTTGGCCCATCTCCTCCATAAAGCCGCTAGTTAGCTGGCTGAAGATCGCGTCTTTACCGATAATAAAGCTCGCAAAATTCTCTTTCACGAATGCTTGTTCATTCGGGTTTAAGTTTTCTAAACCCAGACGTGCTTGGTTAGCAGAGGTTACATCATCAAACGTTGCGTTAGCTGGGTTTGTGCCTGGCTTCAGATAGGCGGCATCATTTTTAAAGTCATTGGCATTTTGAGTAAATGCGTTTTCAATCAACTTTTGAGAAAAGCTTCTGACTTCGAACGTTGACTGCACTGGCTTATGGTCGCTGACATTCTCAAAACCATCAGTGATAACACTGGTTTGGTGGTTCTGTAAGTTGCCCGTTTTGTTGGTTAAACCAGTGTTATCCAGCTCACCGAAGTCAGGGCGATCTCGGCCTTCTTTCTGCTTAATATTGCCAGTGTGCTTATCTAGCTGCATGTAAGTATGGCTATCGAGTGGTTTGAACTTAAAGCCATGTTTCGCTAAGTGCGTATCATCGTGGGCAATTGGGTCGTACAGCACATCAGAGCCTTCAGCAACGCGCTTCTCACGTTCATTGAGATCGCCAGTGATCAGAACTTCCTCATTTGGATTAATGCCTTCCATCAACTTGTTGCCTTCGAACTCACGTTTGACTTCTTTGTTGGAATCCAGGTGTGCAGAAATGACGTTTAAAGGTTGTCCATTGATCTCCAAAGCCGTTTTCACGCCGCCTTTATTACCCGTGATGCCCATGAAGAATTCCATGTTTCGTCCACCGATGCCGTGACGATATTCAGACTCATTTTTCACGTTAATATCGACGCCATCTTTCGCAAAAACAGACATCGAAGTGTAGCTGATACCTTCACCAAGCCCTTTAGTCATGACTTTCATTTTGTTTTGGCTAAGCAGGTTCATGCCATCGAGTTCTAGGTCGTTAGCAAGCAATTTCGATTCTTGTTCGGCAAATAAGACCACATCATAGTCACCCTTTTGGATAAGGTTTTGGAAGTAGTTCTTCGTCTCTGCAGGCATCTTTTGGTTGGCTTGGTTGTACGTTAATGTCAGGACCTTAACGTTGCCGTTGTTCTCTTTTTTGTGCAGTTGTTGGTTCATCAAGTTCAGCTTTAAGTCGCTGTTTTTCGATGAATCTGTTTTGCTAAAAAAGCGATTAAAAAAGCTGCGATTTTCTTTTTGTTTGAGGCTAATTTCACCATCATTGCTTTTGGTAACGCTGTATTCTTTACCAAATACAGAGCCAAATTTAACGGTATCGCCTTCTTTCGCATTGGTTTTGATATTTTGAATATCTGCGAGGTCTAAATTACCTCGATGTTGACTATTAATTTGAATTGTCGACATAAAATAAACTCATTTCTAAACATGGTCGTTTTTAGCGGGATTAAATGAAAATCCCAGCAGGTAATTGTTCTGGAATTGCTGCTTCGTTATCGGTTTGTTCAATGAAGAGGTGCCACTGCTCAATTTTTTCTAGCAGTTGTTGGAATGTGTTTTGAACATAACTTTGAGGCTTATTAGCTAAAGGAATAACCTTATAAACGGTCAGTCTGCGGCTATCCGGCATTAAACCAACGCCGAAACCACCTCGAAATGGTTCTAGCGCGTGTTCACCGATAGCAATTGCGATGGCTTCTGGCAGAGGTGTTGGCAACTCAACAGGGCTGGTCAACGACATGTGCAAATTGATGGTGGTTTCGTTCTTAAATATGGTTAAGAAAAGCGCTTCATCATGGTCATTTGTATTCGATGACAGTTCGCATTGAAATAATCCGTTTGCATCGAAGTTCGCGTCGTTACCTAAAAAACTGATGCTTTCTTGGTAGATATCCATTGTTTTCCCCTCAATCTAAAAATTTATTATGGTTATTACTCATTTTGGGAAAGGGTATAAGAGTGAGGGTGTGGAAGGATATTGAGTATGGGCGTAAGTTTTTATTTTTATCGTATCAACACGGACCACAACTAGAGGGCGGCGACCTGTTTATTTCGTCTGAGAGTGGTTTGTCTGAATAAAGTATTCATCTTTTATTCATGGCTCATGTGAAGAATAACCATGTCTTTTACATGGAGAAAGAAGATGGACGCGAAAACGAACAATGCAATCTCAAAATCAATGATGTTTTTCCATTGGGTTATTGGGCTTGGAATGATTGCGGTACTCATTTCTGGTCTAGTCATGGATGATGAATCAAACAATTTACTTTTTAATGCGCACATGTCGTTCGGACTTTTAGTCTTAGCCTTGAGCGTGCCTAGGTTAGTTGGGAGACTCATTGGAGGTATGCCAAAACCTATGACTGAAAGAAGTAAATTTGAGTCTATCGCGGCGGCTGTGGTTATGTATTCTCTTCTGGCCTTAACTGTGGTGTTGCCTTTGTCTGGCATCGCGGTTTCTGTAGGAGAAGGGTACGGCCTGAGCCTGTTTGGTTTTGAATTAGTGAGTTCTGGCAGAGAAATACACATGCTGAAAGAGCTGGGTGAGGGGATCCACGAGTTTAGTGGTGAAGCGTTGTTGCCATTCCTATTGGTTTTGCACCTTGGTGCCAGCTTTATGCATCATTTTATTAAGCAGGACGGAACGTTGCTGAGAATGTTGGGCAAAGCTTGATAAGACAAAACAAGAATGTGCTTCGAAGGTTTCTGAGCAACAAAATGGCAGGTAAGTGATACCTGCCATTTTTTATATAAGCGAAAGGATGCCTAATTGTTAGATTGGGCTTCGCTTTGGATGACATCAAAATCGGTCGGCGTTCATCACTTTGGTCCACGCGGCGACAAAGTCATCAACGAATTTTCCTGCGTTGTCATCTTGTGCATACAGCTCGGCATAGGCTCTGAGTATTGAGTTTGAACCGAAGACAAGATCGACGCGGGTCGCTGTCCATTTTACATCTTTGGAGCGACGGTTGCGGATTTCGTAAAGGTTTTCGCCAACGGGTTCCCACGTGTAGTTCATGTCGGTTAGGTTAACGAAAAAATCGTTGGTAAGTTGGCCGACTCGGTCGGTGAACACTCCGTGTTTACTACCGCTGTGATTCGTGCCAAGAACGCGCATCCCTCCGACGAGCACCGTCATTTCAGCGGCAGTTAACCCCATCAATTGGGTGCGATCCAACAGCATTTCTTCTGGTGATACAACGTAGTTTTGTTTGAGCCAGTTTCGATATCCATCGTGCAACGGTTCTAACACCTCGAAGGACTCAACATCCGTCATATCCTGTGTTGCGTCGCCACGTCCTGGAAGGAACGGCACAGTGACGTTAACACCCGCAGCGCTGGCGGCTTGCTCAATACCGACGTTACCTGCTAATACGATCACATCAGCGACGCTGGCTCCCGTATCTTTCGCGATGCTTTCCAACACCGGTAATACTCGGGCTAGCCGCTCTGGCTCGTTACCTTGCCAGTCTTTTTGTGGTGCTAAGCGAATACGAGCGCCGTTTGCGCCACCACGTTTGTCAGACTGACGGAACGTGCGTGCACTGTCCCAAGCGGTTGTGACCATGTCACTAACCGATAACCCACTGGCTGCGATTTTGGCTTTTACCGCGTCTACATCGTAGTTTGCATTGCCGTGAGGAACCGGATCTTGCCAGATGAGGTCTTCTTGCGGAACATCAGGGCCGATGTAGCGAGCCTTAGGCCCCATGTCTCTGTGCGTTAATTTAAACCAAGCCCGAGCAAAGGTGTCGGCGAAATAGGCCGGGTCGCTATGGAAGCGTTCTGAGATTTTGCGATACTCCGGATCCATCTTCATCGCCATATCGGCGTCTGTCATGATTGGGTTATGCCGAACGTTAGGGTTTTCAGGATCGACCGGTTTGTCTTCCTCTTTAATGTCGATAGGTTCCCATTGCCATGCGCCGGCTGGGCTTTTTTTCAGTTCCCAATCGTAATTTAACAGCAGATGAAAATAGCCGTTATCCCATTGCGTTGGCTGGCTTGTCCATGCGCCTTCAATCCCACTGGTGACCGCGTTGTTGCCTACGCCGCGGGTTGTCTTGTTTAACCAACCTAATCCTTGGTCGTGAATGTCGGCACCTTCTGGCTCTGGGCCTAAATTGGCTGCATCACCGTTACCATGCGCTTTACCTACGGTGTGGCCACCAGCGGTTAGGGCAACGGTTTCTTCATCATTCATTGCCATTCGAGCGAACGTAACTCGTACGTCGTGCGCGGTTTTGAGTGGATCCGGCTGTCCATCGACGCCTTCTGGGTTGACATAAATTAAGCCCATCATCACAGCGGCGAGTGGATTCTCTAAATCCCGTTCACCTGAATAGCGGCTGTTAGGGTTGTTGGTAGGTGCCAGCCATTCTTTTTCTGAGCCCCAATAAATGTCCTTTTCTGGGTGCCAGATGTCTTCGCGCCCGAATCCGAAGCCGAACGTTTTCAACCCCATGGATTCATAAGCCATCGTACCGGCATACGCAATGAGATCGGCCCAGCTCAGTTGGTTGCCATATTTTTTCTTAATCGGCCAAAGGATACGTCTTGCTTTGTCGAGATTAGCGTTATCTGGCCATGAATTTAGCGGGGCGAAACGTAAATTACCGGTGCCCGCACCGCCGCGACCATCTGCGATTCGATAAGTCCCTGCCGCATGCCATGACATACGAATCATCAAGCCGCCATAATGTCCCCAGTCAGCAGGCCACCATTCTTGGCTATCGGTCATTAGTGCGATGAGGTCTTGTTTGAGTGCAGCGAAATCGAGTTTTTTGACTTCTTCTTGGTAATCAAAATCACTCGACATTGGATTTGTTTTAGCGTCGTGTTGATGCAAAATGTCGAGGTTGAGCGACTTCGGCCACCAGTTCTTTTCTGTTCTGTCATTGGTGGTCATGGAGCCATGCATTACGGGGCATTTGCCTGCGGAATGCGCATTTTGTTGTGTCATGTTAATTCTCCCATTCTTGCGTTTTGCGAGTGCTAGTCGTTACAGCTGGTGAACAAACACGGGCATCCGTTATTAATTACTGATGTTTTAATACAGAGCATTATCCTTAGGTCGTTTCGCTCGGCGTTATTTCTGCAGCGATCGTAACATCCATGCTGTTTTTTCATGGATGCGCATTCTGTCCGATACCAACGCCACGCTAGATTCGTCATCCGCTTGTTGGGCTAGCTTTAACACTTTACGTGCGGTTTTTACGACTTGTTCGTGATTGTGCGTGAGTATGTCGACCATTTCCGTCGCGCTCGGAACGCCTTCAACCTCTTCAATCACACTGAGTTTGGCGAACTCTTTAAACGTGCCGGGTGCGGGAACGTCCAGTGTGCGTATGCGCTCGGCAATCTCGTCTACAGCCGTCGCAAGTTCGGTATAGTGTTCTTCGAACATGAGATGCAGTTCTCTGAAGTTCTGGCCTTCCACATTCCAGTGGAAGTTGTGCGTTTGCAGATAGAGCGTGTAAGAATCTGCCAAGAGCTGCTTCAAGCCCTCTGCGGTGCTTAATCGGTGCTCTCTATCAATGCCGATATCGATGTGCGTCATGCTAGCTTCCTCTCATTCCATCTGGTTTCACGACTTTTTGTAAGCCGTCAGCAAACAACTAAAAAAAGTATTGGATAGATGTTCTGATTTGTAAAAATGATAAAAATGAATGTAACGTTCGGAAATTTTGATTACTGAATGGAAGGCGTTGTCTATAGAAAATACCAACGCCCACAAAGCACACCGAGGTAACGGCTCGCTTCTGGGTTTAAACGATTTTGATTTCGAGATTATTTGAGAGATTGCTTCGCGATACGGGAAAGCGCTTCGAGACTGGAAACGTCCACATAGTTTGGGCGAAACGCGAGGGCTATTCTGCGGTGAGGGCCGGGCTCATTTAAATGCACTGCCGATAATACTGGGTAGTGCGTGACGAGCTGTTCCAGTGCCATTTCCGGGATCAAGGTTGTGCCCATTCCACTCATTACCATTTGAATTAACGTGTTTAGGCTGGTGGCACGGTATTCCTGATTGGAGGTTTGTTCAGAGAGGCGGCAGGCATCCAAAATATGATCTTTGAGGCAGTGGCCTTCTTTAAGCAGCATGAGGTTGGTTTCTTGGAGTTCTTCGGACGTAATGCTGCTTTTGTCTGTGTGCATTTGCCCATCGAGCGCGACCCAGTAAAAGTCTTCTTGCCAAAACTCTAACGTTAACAAGCCGTCACAAGGGTAGGGGATGGCCAGCACGGCCGCGTCAATTTCACCGCTGTGAACCATGTCGACAAGGACATGCGACTGTTCTTCGACGATGTCTATTTTCGCGTTCGGGTACTGCTCTTTTAAGGTGAGTAACAACTTTGGCAGAAGATAAGGTGCAATGGTCGGGATCATGCCAATGGACAACGGAAAGCAAAAAGGTTCGCCGCAACTGTGGTCGAGGTGTGCCATGTCTTCCAGTTGAAGCATAATGTTGCTGGCTTTGTCTAAAACTTCACGACCAAGTGGCGTGACGAGCACTTTTTTATTGTCCCGTTCAAAAATCTTAATGCCTAGCTGACGCTCCAGTTCACTGACGCCTGTACTCAACGTTGATTGGCGAACATGACACAAATCTGCTGCTTTACGAAAATGCAGCGTTTTTGAGACAGCCAAGGCATAAGATAATTGTTTTATCGATAGCATAGCGTTTATCCGTCCGTTGAGTCTTCTCACCGTTCAAGCTTTTCGTTCTAATGATCAAGCTTAGAAGATGGCTATTTGTTGTTCGAATTTCCCTAACGTTGTACCTGCCTTTATTTACCATCCTTTCGCTCGGCATTGCCGTTCGATTCTGAGCGCGACTTGCTGTACTTGGTGATCAAGATAATCGGTCGAGCTCACCATTTGTCGCATGTCTTCAACAAAATGAGCGGGGCGAATCATCCGCAAAGTGTTTTCGTTTTTGCAAATAAAGTCGACACGCGGAATGCCAAACTCGTCTTCATATTCAACGATGTAAGTGGCGGCGGTTTGGTGATTAAGTTGTGTGTTGAGCTCGAACATCCAATTGAGATATTGCTCTTCAATCCAACTTGAATAGTGCTGCTGGAAATAGTTTTTAAGTGATTGATAGTTAGCACTATTGAAATGGTGATATGTACTTCGTACTGCCGATTGCGGCTCACTTGTCGTTGGTATGTACAGTTCTATGGGTAATTGATAGGGGTAGCGATCGTGGCTCCAATCTTCGATCACCGATTTAACGTGATTCAAAATGTAGTGCAGGGCGCTGAACAATCTCGCATAAACGAGGCGAGACCCGTAGAACAGGCGTAAATGTTCACCATTGTATTGATTGATGTAATTGAGCGGAATTTTATAATTCACGCTCAAGTCGTCTTCATTAGTTGCAGTGACCGGGTCATTACTTTGCAACAACCAGTGTTGGTGCTTGCGCCAAAAGGCAATGTCGGCCGATAGCATGTCCGGCCAAGCGGTGATCGGGAGGTGCGAACGATTGGGGTCACTAAACGATATGAGGTCGTTGCCCTCGCCGTGCAGTTTTTGTAATTCGCTATTGAGCTGATAAATCGTGTTAGGGTCAGCTTGCTGCCATAGGCGCTGCTTTTCTTCTTCACTATTACTTTCTAAGTACCCAGGCAGATAACGTTCATAAAGTCGTTCTTCTAACATAACTACTCTCTGAAAAGGCATCTGTTGATAGAAAGTATATACGCAGAAATGGGAAGCACAGTTCTTTACGATGTCTCATGAAGCCGATAAAAGCTCTGGATAAGATCGTGACGAATGCGCCTACTAAGTGCTTGATGAGCAACGTTATGCTTATCTCGATTATGATAAATGAGCTTGTAGTCAATAAGTTGGTTGTTTATCGGGCAGGGCAATATTTTCAGCTTGAGGGCGTCTAGTAATCAACGCGTAAAGTCGTTCAAGCTGCCGTTGTTACCACCACAAACCGCTCATCTTGTCCCCATCTTGGTTCCGCATTCATTAAGTTGAGCTCCAACGCCGTTTGGTATGGGTCAACGTCAAAATGGTCGCTTACTAAACCCCAGAGCATCCAGTTGATTGCGGTTTCATTCTCGGTAAGCTCTTCGAGTGGCGTTCGGAGGAAAAAGTATTCATCCAAGCCATCGTCACCAAGCCTGTCATAGATAATGTTACGCAGCTCTCGATCCAAATCATGTTGGAGATTGATTGAGTCGTACAGTTGCTCTTCTGTTGGGCCATTCTCATGGCGATAAACATTGCGTTTTGACTCTTTGCATAAAGTACCAGAGCCTGTTTCAATACTTACGTTTTTTTGCGAGTGTTGTTCCAGTGCTTGGATAATTTCATTCTCTAATTGGGCGAGTTTACTCAGCAAAATTTGATCATCGGTGTTGTGCTCGTGAGTAGTCATTTTTTGAAAAGCCTTTACTCTCTCATAGACTGAATTCCCGTGAGTAAGCGCTGCAAAGCACTGCTCTCTGAGTGTTTCATTGGCTTGCCAAATGCCTGAGTAGAGCCCGTAGTCATATCGATACGGTGGAAGAACTTCAGTATCTTCGCCTAATATTTCTCTCCAGTGCCTTTGCCACTTTTCATTTTTTTCTTGTTTTACACTTGCGTATTGGCTAACCCAATGGTTACGAAGTGTTATGCCTACAATGGCAAGAGGCCATGGAGCGAGCAAGTAAAAATAATAGTGAGAAGAGTTATCCCAAAAGTAACCGTAAATATAAATACTAAATGCAATCACCCAAGTTCCCATAGTGCAAACAATAATCCCTGACATTATCGATGATTGGCGTTTTGTTTCTCTTAATGTATTACCTTCCGCACATAACCAAAAAATGCCGCCAAAAATAAAGGCAAACGTCATTAATAAGTAAGCAAGCCCCGCTCCTAAAAATCCCCAAAGTGACATGGTTTCTGATCCTTTTAAGTCCCACTTCTTTCTGGAGTGATGGAAGGGGATATGTAGTCCTAGTTCAGTGCCGTGATTTGCTCGATGCAGGTTTTACTCTCATTGATATTACGTTTCGACAAAAAAGGATGATGTCATTATGCAATAGAGTATTAGGCACGACGTGTGGCGAGAATTTACCATCATCCATTGCTTTCAGATATGTGTTTTGATGCTTATTTGGTTCATGTCTCATAATGAAAACTCGTTTTCAATGGTTCTCAGTTGAGCTAATAACTAACTTTTTGGTCTGGTGCGATAAATTTCATTTTTTGAGTCACTTTTGACTCATATTGTCTTATTTAGGAAAAGGTAAATTAATGTTTTTATTAATAATTATTGAGTTTTTCTGTGTGGGATTGGTCCCATTAAATTAGAGTAATAAGTCTATTTTTGGGATCGGTTTCATAAATTTTATGATACTGATTTCACTGTTTGAGCTGTAAGGAATATAAACCCCACTCAATTTATTTTTATAATCAATGAGTGTTGTTATGTCTCATATCCGTTTTTTCCCGCGTCATCGTTTGGCGCTTGCTTGCATGCTAGCGAGTGTTTCTAGCTTCTCTTTTGCCCAAAATCAGTGTGCTGTTGCTGATTTACAACAATCGCGTGATTTGGCCTCTGCCGTTTCTGGCGCTGAATATGATTGCTACCACGCTTGGTTCTCTGCGCCTTCAGCAACGCTGAATGATATTTATAGCGAAGCAAGTTTAAGCCGCATTCAAGTCGCGTTGGATCAAGAAATTGCACGCTATCGTGGTGAAGCAGAACAAGCTCGCGTTCTAGAAAATCTAGGCGAATTTGTTCGTGCGGCGTATTACGTTCGTTACAACGCTGGCACTGGCACACCTGAGTTTTCAGAAGCATTGAGTCAGCGTTTTGCCCAGTCAACGAACCTGTTCCTTAACAACCCTCATGCTTTGGATCAAGGCCGTGAGCAAGTTGGCGCAATGAAGAGCCTGACTTTGATGGTTGATAACGTGAAGCAGTTGCCGCTGACCATGGATAGCATGATGGCCGCGTTGATGCACTTTAACCGTGACACCGCGAAAGATACCCAATGGGTTGATGGCCTGAACAACTTGTTCCGCTCTATGGCAGGTCACGCGGCGAACGATGCGTTCTACCGCTACATGGCAAACAACACTCACCATATTGATACGTTAGCGCGATTCGCTTCTGACAATGCATGGGCGTTAGATACAGATGCAAACTTTATCGTTTTCAATGCATTACGTGAAACTGGTCGTCTACTTGCGAGCCCAGATCAAGAAACCAAACGCAAAGCATTGGCTGTCATGCAACAAGTGATGCAGCGTTACCCATTGGGCAGTGAGCACGACAAACTGTGGCTTGCCGCCGTTGAGATGATGAGTTACTACGCACCTGAGGGTTTGAATGGTCTAAACCTAGAGCAAGCGAAGCAAGATCTAGCAGCACGCGTGATGCCAAATCGTTTCGAATGTCAGGGACCTGCCATCATTCGCTCTGAAGATCTCACCGATGCTCAAGCTGCGAAAGCGTGTGAAGTGCTTGCTGCGAAAGAAGCAGACTTTCATCAAGTTGCGAATACTGGCAATCAACCAGTGGCGGATGACTTGAACGATCGTGTTGAAGTCGCGGTGTTTGCAAGCAACGACAGTTACGTTGATTACTCTTCATTCCTGTTTGGCAATACAACGGATAACGGTGGTCAGTACTTAGAGGGGACTCCGTCAAGAGCCGATAATACGGCGCGTTTCGTGGCTTATCGCTACGCGAATGGCGAAGATCTATCTATTTTGAACCTTGAGCACGAGTACACTCACTACTTGGATGCACGTTTCAACCAATACGGTTCATTCAGCGACAACTTAGCTCATGGTCATATCGTTTGGTGGCTGGAAGGCTTTGCGGAATACATGCATTACAAACAAGGTTACAAGGCCGCGATCGATCTGATCCCAAGTGGCAAACTGAGCCTTTCAACCGTGTTTGACACCACATACTCGCACGATAGCAACCGCATTTACCGTTGGGGCTACTTGGCGGTTCGCTTCATGCTAGAAAACCACCCTCAAGATGTAGAGAGCTTGTTGGCGTTGTCTCGTTCAGGTCAGTTTGCACAATGGGCGCAGCAGGTTACTGTGCTTGGTCAACAATACGATGCGGAATTTGAGCGTTGGTTGGATACGTTAGAAGCGGTAGTTGAACCGGAGCAACCAGGAACGGATCCAGAAGAGCCAAGCGAACCAACCGATCCTGAAGTGCAAGTGACGGAGCTGGCGGCGAACCAAAGCCTTCAACTGAGTGGCGAAGCATATAGCGAAAAACTGTTCTACGTTGACGTGCCTGCTAACACCGTTCGCTTTAATGTCTCTATTGAAGGAGCGGGTGATGCCGACCTTTACATGAGCTACAACAAAGTGGCGCATTACTACGACTTCGAAATGAGCCAGTACGCGGACGGTAGCAATGAAGAGATTCAATTTGCGCCAGAGCAAAATGGTTACGTTAAAGCTGGCCGTTACTACATCAGTTTAACAGGGCGTGATAGCTACGACTCCGTAAACCTTGTGGCAGCTTTAGAAGTTGAAGCTCAAACACCACCAACACAAGTGCAAGACGATTTAGCTCCTGTGGTTTTGGAATCAGGAGAAGCGAAAGTGCTAACGGTTCATCAGCAGCGTTATGCCGCTGTTTATGTGCCTGAAGGCGTGAAAGAAGTACGCGTTTGGATGTCGAGCCAATCAAATGCGAACGACCCTTACGGCGCAGGTAATGTGGACTTGTACGCAAGCCGCAAACACTGGCCGACAGCAGAGCAACACGAGTACGCATCAAACTATGCGGGCAGCAACGAATATCTTGCTATCCCAGTGACTGAAGCGGGCTATGTGCACTTTTCTCTTCAAGCCCCTCAACAAGGTGATGATGTAGAGATGTTGGTTTATTTCTTCTAATCGACGTTAAGTTAGTTTCGTAACACAAAAAAACACGCCGCCATTTTTGGCGGCGTGTTCGTTTTTCCTGCTTTTGGTTGTATTCAAACAGTGTTAAATGCCAAACATTTGCATGATTTCGAGATGTATCTGTCAATTTTTGTCGAAAGCGTCTCAATTTTGTGTTGGCATATCCTTCTCACATAATCTTTTTTAGCGCCGCGTTCTGTGACCTAGCTTCTGATTTGTGGTTTCTAAACGGATACAATATATATGCACCCCGTGCAATAAAATTAAAGGGAATGACATGAAAACGCTTATTTATGACACGTTGATTAGCCTTGCAAGCCAAGAACCAGAACAACATGCACGTATCCGACAAAACCTATATGAACAGTTGGATCTGCCGTTCGATAAGCAACTGGCTTTGTACTCTTGTGCCCTTGGGCCTGCGAGTTCAGGTAAGCTTGAGAGCAGTCAAGGTATCAACAACGCTGTGGATTGCGCCGTTAAACTTCTGGAAACACCAGAACGCTAATCTACTTCGTTGTCTTTATCACGGCCCAATACCCCAAGGGCCGTTTTTGTTTTTTCGTTTCCTCAACACACTTTTCGACGCTAATTCCTTCTCACCAAACGTGATCTAGTTGCCAGTTTGCTTTTCTTAACTATTTGTTACGTCAACGCATTTTATAACCTACTCATTTACAGCGAGTGGGTTAGGGCGTACATAAGGATTTGTTGCTTGGAATTTGTTTTTGGATTTTATGTAAATAAAAACAATGACTTAGTTGCATTTGGTTTGCGGATGGCAAGAGCTGTCATCGACTGGAGGTGATTCACAGACTCTCATTGTGCTAGGCAGGGCGTATCTACGCCTCGATTTTCAGCCTTGAGTTAAGCGCAAAAGGGTGAGGGCGTATCGCGAATAGCTTTTATAATTTCGACTATTGAGTTCATTCACACAAAACAACCAAACAAGTAATCGTGAGTGGAAACGAGTAGGAGAACAACATGAGTGGCTTACAGGAAACGCAATCAGCAGGTGCAAACGTGATTTTGCACGCCTTTGATTGGAAGTACGCTGACATTGCCCAACGAGCAAATGAAATCCACCAGCTAGGTTATGGCTCGGTGCTGGTTTCGCCACCAATGAAAAGCGCCCACGATGAACGTTGGTGGCAGCGCTATCAACCACAAGATTACCGTGTTATCGACAACGCGCTCGGTGACACCCAAGACTTCATCTATATGGTTCGTGAGCTCGAACGCGTAGGCGTTTTGGTATACGCCGATGTGGTGTTTAACCACATGGCTAACGAAGCACATTTACGCCGTGATCTGCAATATCCTCGTCAGGACGTGTTAGATCAATACCGACAAGACGAACAGAAATACCAGTCTCTGAAGCTTTTCGGCGATTTATCCAAACCGCTATTTAGTGAAGAAGATTTTGTTGAAGCGTTTGGTATCAAAGACTGGAAAGATAAATGGCAGGTCCAAAATGGCCGAATTACAGGTGGGCCAACCGATCCTGGTTTACCAACCCTTCGCGTTTGTGAACATGTTGTCGAGCAGCAGCGAGCTTACTTAAAAGCATTGAAAGCGATAGGTGTGAAAGGCTTCCGTATTGATGCCGCGAAGCACATGACGCTTGAACACCTAAAACGCGTATGGACAGACGACATAACCCAAGATGTGCATATTTTTGGGGAAATCATTACCGATGGCGGTGCAACAGAAGAAGAGTATCAACTGTTTCTTGAGCCGTATTTACAAGAAACCCGTTTAGGTGCGTATGATTTCCCGTTGTTTTCGACCATCTTTAAAGCATTTTCAAAAAAAGGCAGTTTCAAGTCTCTGATTGACCCTTACTGTTTTGGTCAAGCGCTTTCAAACGGTCGAGCCATCACTTTTGTGGTGACGCATGATATTCCCAACAACGACGTCTTTCTCGACTTGATAATGGATGAAGAGGATGAGTGGATCGCTTATGCCTACATTCTTGGTCGCGATGGCGGCGTGCCTTTGGTTTATACCGATCTGGATACCAGCGGCATTAAGAACAAAAACGGAAAGCCAAGATGGAAAGACGCTTGGAATGATCCTCGTATGGCGAAGATGATCGCGTTCCACAATGTGACTCATGGTGAGTCAATGACGGTACTGGAAGGGAATGACGATATGCTAGTGCTAAAACGCGGAGAGAAAGGCATTGTCGTGCTAAACAAATCCACGCGCGCACAATCGCTATCGCTAAAGACAGAGTGTGATTGGTTCGATTTGATGTCAGATCAAAGCGTTAAAGCCGGGATAGAACTGAAGGTTCCGGCAAAGTCGTTCATGTTATTGGTGCAAAAATAAAAGCGGCGACAGAAGACAATAAAAATGAGCTCAATAGGAGCTCGTTTTTATTTGGATCGTCAAAGCCGTTATTGGCATTCATTCACGCAACATTCGGCACGAAGAAAGTCGATGACATCGTCCAAACATTCGTATTCAGCAACACAAAAAAGAATACGGCCTTCACGGCGCTGAGTAATGAGTCCTGCAGAGGCTAAACTGGAAATATGATGAGAAAGTGTGGATGCAGGAATACCGAGTTTTTCTTGCACACCGCCTACCGCAATGCCTTTGTAGCCCGCTTTAACGACTTCTTTATAAATGCATAGACGGGTAGGGTGCCCTAATTCTTTTAATGCTTTAGCGACGGCTTCTAGCTCCATACTGACCTCTAAACTGACCAACGTTAAATGTGTTTCGATAATAGGGAAACTCGCCTTGAATGCCAACTTTTCTGGTTTGACTCTGTGTGATTTCAGGCGAGTTTCATACCTACTCATACTGTGATGACAAAAATTGTCTCCTCCAATGAGACAGATCAATCTTCATTATTATTTCACCCCACGTTCAAACTTCCTCTCCTACACTCTTTGATGAGTTGTTAGTTGGCAGAACAAGGAGGCGGCCATGATTGCAGTTCATCGAGATTATTGTTTGTCTAGCAGTTCAGAGTTACACGCGCATGTTAAAGTAAACCCTGTTGGAAGATTGGAAGTTGAAATTATCGAACTTGAAGAGCGTCATACGACCGAGTTTGATGATTTATCTTTTGAAAGTCGTGGATGTGAAACTCGAATTTGTGGCAAAGAAGACGCAACCCCGTGGCAGTTCAATCTTGCAGTTACCGACGCGTTAGAGCTTTCTCATTTAGTTGAAGAAGCGAATGAAGAGTATGAGATTTTGATGAATGACCTCATGTAACTTTCATTATGGATGAAAGTCACTGTGGTGATTTAGGGCGGCGTGCTGACGTACAACCGACAAAAAAACCTCCCAATGGTGGGAGGTTTTTGTATTTCTGTTTTGGCGTTAAATCGCTTCTTCTTTTGGTGGCGTAATATCTTGCACGTTTTCACCGTCAAAGTTTTCAGCGTAACCTTTTGGCGGTGGCGTCCAGCCACGTTCAGAACGCGATAACTTATCGTGACGATCTTTGCGCATCTCTTCCGCCATTTTCTCTTCGAGCTGGATGAATAGCTCGCGGAAGTTGTTATCGAAGCGCTCACCTTCCGAATCGTCTTCCCACGCTTGATATAACATTTCAGATTTACGAGCTTCTACGCGCTTGTAAGTGTCTTTTTGCTGTTCAACAAAGAATGGGTGAATGCCCAACGCTTTCATGGCATGTCCACCCATTTCCAGTGCCGAGTGATAAGTTTCCGATTCAATCACATCTGCGCCAGCTTGACGTAACAAGTAACCATGACCGCGGTCGAAAGCACGTGCGATGATTTTCACTTTCGGGTACGTGTGCTTCACGTATTTCACCAGTTCCACACTCGATTCTTGGTTATCAATCGCGACGACCAACGCAGCCGCATGCTCGATACCTGCCGTGTGCAGCATATCTGGTCGGGTTGCGTCACCAAAATAGGCACGAGTGCCAATCTGGCGCATGTTATCGACTTGGTTGGCTTGATGGTCAAGCACTACAGTTGTTACGCCGTTCGATACTAATAGGCGATTCACAATCTGACCAAAGCGGCCAATACCAGCAATGATGACTGTGCCTGTTTCTTCAATCGTATCACTTTCGCGTTCATTCGATTGGGTTTCAAAGCGAGGCAAAATCACCCGATCAAACAGAATGAACAAGCCCGGGGTCAGGAACATTGAAATCGCAACCACCAGTGCAAGAGTTTGCGAAAGTTCAAACGGAATGACGTGGTTTTGCACAGAGAAGCTTAGCAACACAAAACCAAATTCACCCGCTTGAGCCAAGCTTAGGGTAAACAGCCAGCGGTTGCTACCTTTCACTCTAAATATCAGCGCGAGAATAAACAGCACCAAGGCTTTCAATACCATCACGCCAATGGTCAGCGCCATGATCAGCCAGAAATCACCAAATAGAACCGAGAAGTTGATTCCCGCGCCAACGGTAATAAAGAACAGACCCAGCAATAAACCTTTAAATGGTTCGATGTTGGACTCTAACTCGTGGCGGAATTCACTGTTCGCCAATACAACGCCAGCCAAGAAGGTTCCAAGCGCAGGAGACAAGCCCACTAAACTCATCAGCGCAGCGATGCCAATCACCAGCATGAGCGCGGTCGCCGTAAAGATTTCGCGCAAACCAGAGCTCGCCACGTACTTAAGTAACGGGCGGCTTAAAAAGTGTCCGCCAACCACAACAATTGCAATCGATGCAGTGATGACAATACCGTACGCCCAGCCCGGCAAATCGGCCACGAGGTTTAAATCGTCATGATGCTGCGCAGCAGTTTGAACGGCATTTTGTGCTTGTTCGACTAACTCCGGCAGGGCCAACAATGGAATAAAGGCCAACATCGGGATAACAGCGATATCTTGAAAGAGCAGAACAGAAAATGCGTTTTTACCACCTTCTGTTTTGGTTAGCCCTTTTTCGCTAAAGGTTTGCAGCACAATGGCGGTTGATGATAGTGCAAAAATCAGGCCAATCGCCAGAGCAATCGTCCAAGGCTGCTCAAAGTACAAGGCGATACCCATAATCGCGGCGACAGTGCCGCCAACTTGCAAGCCACCTAACCCCATCAAGCGATTACGCATCGCCCACAGCATTTTAGGTTCGAGTTCTAAACCAACAAGGAACAGCATCATTACAACGCCAAATTCCGCAAAATGTTGGATGGTTGTGGTCTCTTCGCCTACTAGGCCGATGATTGGGCCAATCACCACGCCGGCAATTAGGTAGCCCAGCACAGAGCCTAAACCTAAGCGTTTTGCTAGCGGAACCGCGATAACGGCGGCTACAAGGTACACAAAGGCTTGTAAGAATATTCCTGTCATGACGCCTCCTTGATGAGCTCCGGCAATGCACTGTTAAGTTTAATGAGCGAAGCGGCGGCCTCGACATCCAATCGGTCTTCGACCAGCGCCGTTAAGAGCTTTTTATAGCGTTCAATATGACGCGGGATACGACCTTCTTCGGCTGCGGTACGCGAACCAAACAAAGCAAGAGGCGCAATATAGTGCATGCCCGTGAGTGCGGACATTTGCTCGATAGGAGCGAGCAGTTCCCGAATCGTAAAATGGTTGTAGCCTTCGGCTTTGTAGGCTTCTTCTTTGCCGCCGGCAGAAAGCACGCACAGCATGGTTTTGCCTTGCAGTTCGGTTCCTTCGGTGCCGTATGCAAAGCCGTATTCCAACACCAAATCTTGCCATTCTTTCAAAATCGCTGGTGTTGAGTACCAGTAAAGCGGAAATTGGAAAATCACCACATCATGTTCACGAAGGCGTTGTTGTTCTCGGTCGATATTGATGTTGAAACGAGGGTACTCACCGTACAAGTCAACGCATGTCACGCCTTCGATTTTTTGAGCTTCTTTGAAAAGTGGAGTATTCACTTCTGAACGATGCTGGGAAGGATGAGCAAAGAGAATCAGTACTTTTTTATTTGTCATAGGGATCCTTGCTTTCAGCATGGCCTTATCCGAATGGAGAAGGTGGGTGAAGAGACTGACGCGCTATGTCCGTCTCGGTCAGTTACAAAATGTAACGCATAAACGTTAACCTATCTACCATGTAGGAATAGATAAACTGATGAAGTATTAATAAAAAACCACCAAACAGGTTGGTGGTTTTATAAAATGAGACAATATCTCTGAGCCCTTGAGGCTATTTCATGATCACGCCAATTTATTCGTGAATAGGCACCACTAAAATATCAACGGGTGATTTGTTGATTAGGTGTCTTGAGTAAGAAATGATTTTGCTCCAGAAATCTTGGTGGTGACCACAAATCAACAGATCCACTTCTTGTTCTTTAATGGTGACTTCCAATTTATCAGCCAAATCACCCGTGCCTACAAAGAAATGTTTAAGTGGGTAGTCCATATAATCACTGAATGTTCTTAAACATTCCATTGAATGCTCATTCAACGGCCTTTGATCCGGGTTCTCTTTAATGTCTACAAGCTCGCGATAGATTTCTCCGTGCGTACCATCAATATGGATAAAGGAGATATCGGAGTCGAGATAGTTTGCCATTGATACCGCTCTGTCGATAAGCACGGTGCTTTCATCTGACAGTTCGAGTGCAACAAGGATATGTTTGTATTTCATAACCACGCCCTTATGTGGATTATCTTTACCCTAAGCATAGTATGGCTTGGGCAAAAATTGTGTTGATAAGATCTCGAAATTGTTCAAAGTTTTGTTAAAAAGTTAATACGATATAACAACTTGCTGTGAAACTTTCTCTTTGTACTCATTTGGTTAGAAAGCTTGCTTTTTGAACAAAAAAGCCGCTACACTCTGCGCATCATTTCTCTAGGAGATTACGCCAACATGAAGAACTAAACCTGTCATCCATATTTTTACTTATTTTTTGGATCAGCAGGGTTAGTAGGCGTAGCTCACTTTCCGATATTTCTTTGCAACAAGACAAATTTTTTATTTGACGTTTATCGTCGAGCTTTACATAAAGCTTAATGCGTTTGTGCACGCGTTTTGTTGCAATCTCAAATCATAGCTACGGCTGTTGTCCCTGTCATACAGGAGGCAAATTATGCCAGTTTTACAAGCTTTTAATGTTAGCCATCAGTTTGATAATGGCGAGACGCTATTCCAGTCTATTTCTTGTTCCATGACTAAACGACGTGTTGGTTTGGTTGGGCGCAATGGCATCGGTAAGTCGCTTTTGGCTTCCATTTTGTCGGGCGAAACTCAGCCTGCCAGCGGTGTTGTGACTTATCCCTCTTCTTTCATGATGTATCGCCAGCAGCCGTCTGATTTGCTTTCAGGTCAGCAATCGATCGCCCAGTTTCTGGGAACAGACTCGGTCTTGCATGCTTTAAAGCAGATTGAACAAGGTGATGTTTCTGAGCATTGGTTCGAACTGGTTGGCGAACAGTGGGATATTGAACAGAAACTCAAACAGCGGCTTGCTGCGATGGGCTTGCCGCAAGACCCTGATTTCTCTTGTGCTCGGCTCAGTGGGGGGCAGTTGGCGCGTTTGCAGTTATGGCAATTGTTTGAAAACGAAGCGGAGCTTTTGATTCTCGATGAGCCATCCAATCACCTCGATACCGAGGCGAAACAATGGTTGATAGAGTCTATGAAGCATTTCGGTGGCGCGATTTTACTCATCAGTCACGATCGCGAGCTGCTGCGAGAGATGGAGGAAATTTGGGAACTCTCGGGCCTAGGCTTACAGGTTTTTGGTGGAAATTACGATGTGTATACCGAGCAAAAACGCACTGAGCTACAAGCGGTCGAAAGGCAGTTAGCGCAGGTCGATAAACACAAAAAACGGTTAGCTGAGCAAGCCCAGAAAAATCGCGAAAAAGCAGACCAACGCGCCGCGCAAGGGAACAAACTGCGCAAAGACGGCAGTCAGCCCAAAATTTTGCTTGATGGCAAAAAGGATAGCGCGACCGCCAGCGCCTCAAATCGCAATAAGAATGAGCAACTCAGACAAGTGCATTTACAAGCCAAAGAGCGGGCGTTGCAATCGCGACATGAGCAGCTCAAAGCGCAAAAGCTTTATCTTGCCGATAATCCGAACCGTTCGCGAAAAGTGTTGTCGATACAAGAAGGTATATTGCCTTTTGGAGATTCTACTCCTATCACTTTGCAGATTTTTGCGAACGATAAAGTCCATCTCAAAGGGAAAAATGGCTGCGGAAAGTCAACCTTGTTAAAGACGTTGCTTGGCGAGTTGTCGTTGCTGAGTGGTGAGCTGCAAGTGAATACCCCCTTGTATTATCTCGACCAACACTTTGGCGCAGTGAATCCAAATCTTTCGTTACTTGAGAACGTAATGGAGACCTGCCAAGAGATGACGGAAAGTGAAGCGAGAACCTTATTGGCGGGGATCGGTTTTCGTCGAGACGCTGTGTTTCGGTTGGGATGCGTACTAAGCGGTGGCGAGAAGATGAAGCTCGCAATGCTGATCGTCAGCCATCAACACTCCCAGCCTTTGCTGCTGCTCGATGAACCAGATAACCATCTCGATCTCGAGTCAAAAGTAATGCTTAGTCAGGCGTTAAATGTATACAAAGGTGGATTTGTTCTGATTAGTCACGACCAAGATTTCGCTTCTGAGTCTGGGGTTTTGCGCCAAATCGAGCTGACTTAGACGAAAGAGAGTAAACGCCATCGTAGCTCTTAAGTGTTGTTCCCAAGTTCTACACTTCCACTTACTGGTTTGTAGAACTGGCAGGAAATGAGGGAGTTAGGATGGCTTTCACAACTCGTTTAATGAAATTAGATTCATTTTGTCGATATATAGTAGAGTTCTGATGTATTGCACAAAAAGACAACAGAAAAATAAAAAGGAATTTCATGAAAAAGAACACCCTAGCACTCGCAACGGCTCTCGCACTCGGAAGTGTGTTGTCTGTGGCGCATGCAAATGAAGCGGCGCAATCGTCGGTTGAACAGGTAACCCCGAAAGCCATCACGTATCCAACCACACAAAAAGTGGATGTTGTCGATGACTACTTTGGTACAAAAGTGAGTGATCCTTATCGCTGGTTGGAAGACGATCTCAGCCCAGAAACCGCAGAATGGGTGAAGGCACAAAATGCAGTGACGTTTGATTATCTGTCGAAAATCCCTTACCGCGAGCAGATTGAAGAGCGTATTACTAAGCTCATGGATTACGAAAAGCAAAGCCAACCGTTCAAAGAGGGTAAGTTCACTTATTTCTACAAAAATGACGGGTTACAAAACCAAGATGTGCTTTATCGGCAGTTAGGTGGTGGTGAAGCAGAAATTTTTCTCGATCCAAATACTTTTAGTGAGGATGGCACCACGTCGTTAGCGGGAGTGAGCTTTTCACGAGACGGTTCTTTGGTCGCATACAGCATTTCGGAAGGCGGTAGCGATTGGCGCAAAGTCATTGTGTTAGACACAGAAACCAAAAAGCCAGTCGGTGAAACGCTGGTGGATATTAAGTTCAGCGGCATCAGTTGGCTCGGCAATCAAGGTTTCTATTACTCAAGTTATGACAAGCCACAGGGGAGTGAACTCTCCGCGAAGACAGATCAACACAAACTCTACTTTCATAAACTTGGAACGAAGCAAAGTGAAGACCAGCTGATTTTCGGCGGCTTTGAGGAAGAGAAATACCGTTATGTTGGCGGCTATACGTCGGATGATGAACGCTACTTGTTTATCTCAGCCAGCGTATCGACATCGGGTAACAAACTGTTCTTTAAAGATCTGAGTAAGCCAAACAGCCCGCTAAAAACCATTTTAGATAACACCAGTTCTGATACTTGGGTAATAGACAACCAAGGCACGAAGCTGTACTTGGTTACGAACCTTAATGCGCCGAACAAACGCGTCGTGACGGTGGATGCGAGTCAGCCGCAGCCCAAAAACTGGAAAGATTTGGTCCCTGAAACAAAGAACGTGTTACGTGTTTCTACCGCGGGTGGCAACTTGTTTGCGAGTTATATTGTTGATGCGATCTCGATGGTGAAGCAATACGACATGAACGGTAAACTCATTCGAGAAATCAAATTGCCTGATATTGGCAGCGCATACGGTTTCTCGGGTAAAAAAGATGAAACCGAAGTCTACTATTCTTTCACCAACTACAAGATGCCCAGCACTACGTATCGTCTGAACATCAAAGATGGTGATAGCGAGGTGTACTACAAATCTAAAGCGCCATTTGATCCAGCTTTGTATGAATCTCGCCAAGTGTTTTACACCTCAAAAGACGGAACAAAAGTGCCTATGATCATCACCTATAAAAAAGGGACACCGATGGACGGCAGTGCACCAACCATCCTATATGGTTATGGTGGTTTCAACATCAGCCTCACACCATCTTTTAACCCGACACGTGCGGCTTGGTTGGAGCTTGGTGGTGTTTACGCGGTAGCGAACATTCGTGGCGGTGGGGAGTATGGTAAAGAGTGGCACAACGCTGGCATTCAAATGCAAAAGCAAAATGTGTTTGATGACTTTATTGCGGCGGCTGAATTTCTAATTGATGAAAAGGTAACGTCATCAAACAAGTTAGCCATTAACGGTGGATCGAATGGTGGCTTGTTAGTGGGGGCAGTTATGACGCAACGTCCAGAGCTGTTTAAAGTGGCGCTGCCAGCAGTCGGCGTACTGGACATGCTGCGTTATCATACTTTTACCGCAGGTGCTGGTTGGGCGTATGACTACGGTACGGCAGAGCAAAGTAAAGAGATGTTCCAATATCTGAAAGGTTATTCGCCAGTGCACAATGTAAAAGCGGGGGTGGAATACCCAGCAACATTGATTACAACGGGTGATCATGATGATCGTGTTGTTCCTGCTCACTCTTACAAATTTGCTGCTGAGTTGCAGTCAAAACAGGCGGGTTCAAATCCGACCTTGATTCGCATCGAAACCAATGCAGGACATGGTGCTGGCACACCAACGCGTAAAATAATTGAGACAAATGCAGATATTTATAGCTTTGCACTGTTCAATATGGGGATAGAGAAACTGCAATAGTGCGAATCGTTTGCGTTTTTAGTTAACGAAATGCATTGGTGCTTTTGCACTCGAAAATAAAAGGAGATCACAGAGTGTGATTTCCTTTCAATTTATTGTGGAGTAACTATTCTAAATTGACCGCAAGGCTAATTAAATTAAGGTATTTGCAATTTATTACAACTCTCTTCTTTACCTGAAGAGTAATATACGATACAAATAAAACTTGATCGCGATCACCTAACACCATTGCACTCCTTATTTATATGGTAAATTTAATTAATCATTTGTTCTAATGATAATTGAATTTTCATAAGTTTTAATATTCCCTTCTTCGTAAAGCTTACCAAATTTCAAGTTATATAAGATATAAGTAGCAGTGATTGAACTTTTACGACGCTTTATTTTATTTTAATTAAAACGTCTAATGTTTCGTCATTATTAAATTTGCTTTGATAATTTATATTATCCAAAGCGAGTTGTGTTGCTTGCTATTTATGATGACCTCATGACGTGAATAATTTTATAATCATTAAAATGGATACAGTTTTATGAATTTAGTGAAACCGTCTGTTGTTATCATGGCAGCAGCCCTTCAACTCGCGTCTTCTGCTTATGCTCAGACAAATAATGACGAAGAACTACAAGATATGTCTGACCCACTTGCGGTTTACACCCAAGCGGGCTTTGGTATTACTGACAAAGGCGCGAACATCAAAATCGGTCAAACTTACCAATCTAGCCAGCCTGGCACCATGGCGATGAACATCATCGAAATGAAAGGCATTGGTGGTGAGCTATTTGGCATTCGCGACAATGACGATCCAATGTATGCCAATGTTGATGATAGCATTGACTCTTTCCGACTACGTAATTTCCAAGTAGAAGTCGCAAAAGGTCTAGGCCGTCAATTGGATGTAAACTACGATGTTGATAACGATAAATTAGATGCATCTTACAGCTTTATTCAAGGCCTACCTAAGTTTGGTATGTTGCAGTTATTTCCTTTGGCTGGTGCGGGTGTCACTATTGCTAATGATTTTAGTGGTGATGACAAAGGTTATGAAATTCCAGGTACTTTCACCGTTGTCGGTATGTACTCAAAAATTGAATTAACCGACAAAATCTGGATTAACTACAACCCAATGTATATGCATACATTGTCAGGGTCTAGTCAATATAAAGATACTTATTACGCGGGTGAAGATAATATCTTAACTCATGAGTTTGCGTTGTCTTATCAAATTAATCCTCGCGCAAATATTCGCTACTTTGCAAACTGGAATGAGCACGTTAATTTCGGTGATGGTGATCACCGTATCGAATTTAACTACCAATTCTAACTCCCTCGTTTATTTCCAGAATAGAAAGTGTGTTTATCCATATATTTAAATATTTAGGATAGGGCACTTTCTACATAAAGTAGGTTTATCATGAAAGCCAAATATAAATTTGCGTTGGTATCTATTGCTATATCTTCTGCATTACTATCAGGATGCAAAACTGGCGATATCGCAACGAAAACTGCCCAAGCACCCTCTGTTGAAACCGTTACTCTAACCGAAACAAAAATCACTCCTTATCATACTTTTATCGGTCGAACTGAAGCGGTAAATGACGTTGATATTATGCCTCGAGTCGGTGGCGAATTAACCGCGATTCATTTTAAAGATGGCGATATGGTCGAAAAAGGCCAATTGCTGTTTGAAATCGACGACCGTCCTTACAAAGCGGCACTGGCGTATGCAAAAGCGTCGTTGCAAAAAGCAAAAGCACAACTCGTTCAAACTACGCGTGATGCAGAACGTGTGAAGAAACTCATCAAAGATAAAAGCATCAGTGAGCAGCAATACGATGACGCCATTGCTGCGCACGCCGCAGCGATTGCTTCGGTAGAAGAGGCGAAAGCGACGCTGGTTTCAGCAAGGCTCGATCTTGAATTTAGCTCTGTGCGTGCTCCTTTCTCTGGCCGCGTGGGTTTCAGCAACTTCCGAGTGGGTGACCGTATTTCGAAAATTCAACTCGTTCCTCTTGTTTCGATCACTCAAATCGACCCAATTCGCTTTGGCTTTGATGTGGATGAGAAGCTCTACCGCCGCGTAAGAAGTGCGATTGATGTGGCTCATCGTAACGATGACAAACTGGATGTTGATTTAACACTGACGCTTTCAGACGGTTCATTGTATCCGCTTGATGGCAAGATCTACGCCGTTGGCAATAAGATCGATTTAGAAACAGGCTCAATTCGAGCAGAAGCACAATTCGATAATCCAACTTACGCGCTTATGCCGGGTGAATATGGCAACTTGACCATCAAGCTGCGCAACAAAACCATTGATGGTTTGCTTATCCCATCGGCGGCTGTTCAACAAGACCAAGCGGGTGACTACGTCATGGTGGTTGGTGATGATCACGTGGTGTCTCGTCGTAACGTTGAACTCGGTCAGACCTACGGTGTGAAACGTGCTGTGCTGACTGGTTTGGCGGCTAACGAAAAAGTCATCGTCAATGGTCTTCAAAAAGTGCGTCCGGGTGCAACGGTGAAAGACGTTGAACTACAGAGTGAACAAGGCTGAGTGAGTACTGATGTTAAGTAAATTTTTCATTCACCGGCCGAAGTTTGCTTTGGTGATCTCACTGGCGATGACATTGATGGGTATGATCGCCCTGAAAGTCTTGCCAATTTCTGAGTATCCTCAAATCTCTCCAACGGTAATTACGGTGAGCACCATGTATCCGGGTGCAAACGCGGACGTGGTTAAAAAGACGGTAGCACAACCGATAGAAGCCAAAGTCAACGGCGTTGAAGACATGATTTACATGTCTTCTGTGATTGGTAACGATGGCTCATACACATTGCGTATTTACTTCCGAGTGGGCGCAGATGGCGATATGGCACAGGTTCGTGTGAACAACTTGGTGGCACAGGCGACGTCGTCTCTACCACAAGAAGTAAACCAAATCGGTGTGACGGTTAAGAAGAAATCTTCCGACATGCTGGGCGTTATCACACTGCGTTCTCCGAAACAGTCTTACGACAGTATCTACCTTTCTAATTACGCGGATCTCAATATCGTTGAGCGTCTAAAACGTATCGAAGGTATGAGTGACATTACGCTGCTGGGTAAGAAAGACTACTCAATGCGTATTTGGTTGAACCCAAATAAATTGGCCACCTTGAAGCTTTCTGCTAGCGATGTTATCGGCGCAATTAAAACGCAAAACATCCAAGTGGCGGCGGGTAAGATCGGTGGTATGCCAGCTCCGGGTGACCAGCAATATCAATATGTTTTGCAAACCAAAGGCCGCCTTACTTCTGCGGAAGAGTTCGAGAACATCATCATCCGTGCGAGCAAGAAAGGTTCTTTGATTCGCTTGAAAGATGTGGCTCGTGTCGAAGTTGGCGCACAAGGTTACGAAGCTGATGGTCGTATGAATAACGAACCAGCCGCCGTTCTGGCCTTGTACCAGTTGCCGACAGCGAACGCGCTAGACGTGATGGAACGCGTGAAAGAGGCAATGAAAGAGTACGAGAAATCGTTCCCAGATGATTTGGTCTACGACATCGCTTATGACTCTACCGAATACGTAGAGACATCGATTGATGAAGTGTACGAGACGCTGGTGATTGCGGTACTTCTTGTAACCTTCGTTGTGTACGTTTTCTTGCAGAACTGGCGAGCGACCATCATTCCAACCTTAGCGATTCCGGTTTCCATCATTGCGACGTTCGCAATCATGGGCGTGATGGGCATGACCATCAACACCATTTCGTTGTTTGGCTTGATCCTCGCCATCGGTATCGTGGTGGACGATGCGATCATCGTGGTAGAGAACGTGGAGCGGGTTATCCATGAAGAGCATTTAGACCCGATTCCGGCCACGATCCAAGCTATGAAAGAAGTGACGGGGCCAGTATTGGCAACAACGCTTATTTTGTTGGCGGTATTCGTACCGGTTGCGCTATTGCCGGGTATTTCTGGTCGAATGTTCAACCAGTTCGCGGTCACCATCTGTGTGTCGGTGCTGATCTCTGCGATCAACGCATTAACGTTAACGCCAGCGCTTTGTGCGTTGATGTTGAAATCTACTCACTCGCAACCTATTGCGCCTTTGCGTGCGTTTAACCGAGGTTTTGAAGCAATAACGCGCAAATACCAAGGTTTAGTTGGCTTCTTGAGCCGCCGCATTGTGCTGAGTATCGGTGTGTATGGCGCGCTTATTGCGGTGCTGGCATTTGCGTTCATGACCGTACCTTCTTCTTTCGTACCAAACGAAGATAAAGGCGTGTTCATGGTCGAAATGCGTTTGCCAGACGCAGCAGCATTGCAGCGTACTGCACCATTAATGAAAAAGTACGTTGATGAGCTAAAACAGATGGAAGGTGTGGAGAACGTGGTTTCGGTTGCAGGCTTCTCGGTAATTAACATGGCGTCGATTCCAAACTCGGGCATGTTGATCATCAAACTGGATAACTGGAGCAAACGTAAAGACCCTGAGTTACACCAACGCGCATTGATGAATAAAGTTAACCAAATGCTGAACTCAACGCCAGATGCCGCTTCGTTCGTTTTCGCGACGCCGGCAATCAAAGGCATGGGTGCGGTGGATGGTTTCAACCTTGTGCTGCAAGACAACTTGGGCCGTTCTCCACAAGAGTTGGCAAAAACAACCGCTGATTTTGTTGCCCAAATCAATCAACTGCCTGAAGTGGCGCGTGCGTTCTCGATTTTCCGTGCGAACATTCCGCAACGTTACATCGATATTGACCGCGATAAAGCGATTTCGATGGGCGTACCGTTGAATGAAATCTTCAGCACACTGCAAGCGCAGTTGGGCGGTGCCTACATTTCTGACTTCAACTTGTTTGGTCGTTCGTACCAAGTGAAAGTGCAAGCAGAAGAGCAATACCGTGACAACATCGACGACATCGACCATCTGTTTGTTCGCTCAAGCTCTGGAAAAATGGTGTCACTGGCAACGCTAGTGAAAGTGAAGCCGATCTTCGGCCCAGATACCTTGTCGAACTACAACATGTTCAGTTCTGCAACCGTGAACGGTGCGCCAGCGCCAGGTTACAGCTCGGGTGATGTTGTAAAAGCCATTGAAAAACTGGCTGCGGAATCTTTGCCAAGTGGTTACTCGTACGAGTGGTCAGGCATGACTTACCAAGAGATGAAAGCAGGCAACATGGCGCCAATCGCGTTCGCATTGTCTTTGCTGTTCACCTACTTGTTCTTGGTGGCTCAGTACGAAAGTTGGACTATTCCTGCTGCGGTAATGATGGCGGTTCCAGTCGCTATTCTCGGCGCAATGGGCACGCTACTGCTGGTGGGGCAACCGTTCGATTTGTACGTGCAGATTGGTGTGGTCATCTTGATCGGTATGTCCGCCAAAGTGGCGATTCTTATCGTGGAATTTGCCAAAGTTCTGCGAGAAGAAAAGGGCTTATCCATCATTGATGCTGCCAAAGAAGCTGCTCGAATCCGTTTCCGTGCAGTACAGATGACCGCATTCGCCTTCATCTGGGGGGTATTCCCGTTGGTGATTGCATCTGGTGCTGGTGCGGCATCTCGTCACTCACTGGGCTTTGCGGTATTCGGCGGCATGATTCTCTCTACGTTTGTAGGCACGTTGCTGACGCCGGTGTTCTTCGTGATGATGCAATCTCTGCGCGAGAAGTTTAAGCGAAAGAAACCCACTGAACTTGAGGTGAGCGAGCAATAACGCTGATTTCAACCGACTGACTCCACAACACCCCCACGCTGTGTGCGATTGGCCAATGCCTTTCATTGATATACAACCACCGTCGCAGCGTGGGTTCCCCTAACAATAATAGGTTTTAACATGAAAAATCTTTCAAAAATCGTCGTAGCGAGCTCTCTACTGACGTGTGCTGCTGCGCAAGCGGGTGGGTTATACCTTTACGAAACAACAGCATCGGATATTGGTTTGGCATCCGCTGGTATGGCGGCTCGTGCGCAAGATGCTTCAGTAATGGCAGCAAACCCGGCTGGTCTGGCGAATGTTTCTGGTAAATCTTTCTCTGGTAACCTGATTGGCCTTTACGGTGACGCGCAACTAGACACGATGACTGGCGATGCGGGCAACGTGATTGGTTTTGTTCCTATGGCGTCGGCATTTTACAGCCAACAAGTAAACGACAAATGGACGCTGGGTATTGGTCTGTATGGCAACTACGGTCTTGGCCTCGAGTACGAAGGTCTTTTGGGTGATCATTTAGATATTCCTACAGCAACGACGCAAGCCTTGACCATTCAACCTTCCGCTTCTTACCGCATCAATGATCACTGGTCTGTGGGTGCGGCGCTTGGCATTCAGTATGGTATGTATGAAGTGGAAACGAAGGGATCCTTGAACTTCAATGACGAAGACCAAGATACTCAGCTCAACGGCCGAGTAGGTGTGCTTTATGAGGCAACACCAGGCACGCGTCTTGGTCTGTCTTACTCTTCTGAAACCGAATTTGAATTCGACAATAGCAACTCCATTGCTCCGCAACAACTGATCTTCAGTGCTTACCATGAAGTGAATGATGACCTAGCGGTGATGTGGAACGTGAACTGGCAAGACTGGAGCGAATACACAACCACGCTTAAGGCTGCAGATTTGGTCGATGTAGAGACACAAGACACTTACCAAATCGCATTGGGTACTCAGTACAAACTGAATGAAAAAATGATGTGGAATGCAGGTTTTGCATTCGATACCAGCATGTATGAAAGCCAATCAAACGGTGACATTACCGTTCCTACTGGCAAGGCGTACCGCATTGGCACAGGCATTGATTACAAATTGGATTCAGAAAACTCAATTGGTTTCGCGTTTGAAGCGGTCTTGATGGAATCGTCAGAAACGCCACGCTTACAAGCTGGTTTTGATGAGCCTGCTCTGTACTTCATGAGCATGAGCTACAACTGGAAAAACTAATCATTCCTAATCGCTAAAACGCCTTCCTTACAGGCCATTCTACCCTAACTACCTGCACTGGATGCTGTCACGCCATCTAAGGTAGTTAGGGCGCTTCTGTCACATCCAGTGAGTGATGATTCAAAAAGTATCTGCGCAGCTAAGTGCGGGTATTCAACATCTCAAAGGACTAAAAAATGAAAAATAAACTAGCGTTAGTGTGTACGACTTTGTTGGTCAGTACGCTGGCTCATGGTGCCGAGCATCGAGTAAAAGACAATAAAAACAAGTTGGCAGATGACCCAACAAAAGTCATCACGAAATTTGGCGCGTCGTACGCAAACAACTACGATTTTGATGATCAAAACATCTCATTCTCGGGCTCACTTGCGCTTGACCAAGCGCGCAAAATCAACTTGCGTATCAATGATGATGCGAGCGAGTGGCGTATTGGTGGCTCGTGGTTGTTTCCGGTCGGTATCGTGAACTTCAACTTCGGTAAAAATGAATACGTAAACGGCGCGGATCAAACCAACTACAGCGTTGGTACCTTTATGCCGCTAAGTTATTTCGGGATTGAGCCAGCAGGCTTCCAAATTTTCCCAATGGCAGGCTATACGTACAACACTGGTGATGTTCCTGTTTGTGACGGTGCAGAAAGTAGCCACTGTAGCGAGCCTAACTTTACGGGCACTCCAAGTGCAGAGAATGGCTTCAATATGATGAGCTCTTCAGGCAGTAGCGGTTACGTTGGTGCATTTGCGCTGAAATCGTTTACCAAAGAACTGACGTTAATCAGCTTCGCCGCGGGCACTTACGGCTCAGAAAACAGTGAAGGAGAGAACTACAAAGGCTTCTTTGGTGGTATCGGCCTTGGTTACCTTGTGAACAAACGCCACTCGTTTAACGTAATGACGTTTGTCATGGACAACAACACCTATCTGGATGAAGCAGACAAGCGTGTTGCGGTATCGTACCAATATCAATTTGAATAATGGAAACACAGCGCTAATGCGTTTGTGACGTCCAGTCCGTCAACACAATCTAGCCTGTGATTCGAGCGTGTCACTGACATTATTTCAGCCCTTGCTCAGCGATGAATACTGAGGAAATTCTCTAGCAGCAATGCGAGAGATAGCACAGCATGAATAACGCCAGTGATAACGTTCAATCGGTTTACGCTTGTTCTTCAATACTCTTCTGGTATTGATGTTTCAAAACGTACATGCGCTTCACGTCACGATAGCTGCCATTAATGAAGTACTCTTCGATAAGATGGCCTTCCTCAATAAAGCCGCACTTTTTATACAGATGGATGGCAACTTCGTTCTCAACCGCAACCAATAGGTAGATTTTGCGTAAGTTAAGGATGGAGAAAGAGTAATCCAATGCGCGATGAATCATTTCCATCGCATAACCACGGCCTTGATGGTCTGGCGCGATGATGATTTGAAATTCCGCACTGCGGTGGATGTAGTTGATTTCAATCAGCTCCACCAAACCAATCAAAATGCCGTCAGCGTCTTCAACGACAAAGCGTCGTTCTGCGTCATCGTGAATGTGTTTGCGGTAAAGTTCTTCGAGTTCGTCATAGGACTCATAAGGTTCTTCAAACCAGTAGGCCATGATATTGCGATTGTTGTTGAGTTCGTGGATAAAACGCAAATCAGAGCGTTCTAACGCACGCATTTTTAGGCCTTTTTTCATCCTGCTTCTCCAATGAGTGGGAGGGGAAATCCTCCCCGGTTGATGCTAGAAAATCTTAACGTATCTTAGGGAAAACACCTCGCATATTTTCATCAACTTTGTCATTTGTATCAACGGATATTTGACCTGCGTCAAACTTTGTAAGTTGCTAAAATCATTAATAATACTCGTTAATCCAGACGATAAAAAAGCTGATTAGTAAGGGAGGCTGATTTCATATTAAATACCGCGCAACGACTTCGTGTCTTAATCTAAACAAACAAGGTATTCAATATGTTTTCAATCGGTGACGTAGTAGTAGCGACTAAAGGTGTCGAGCAAGGCGAAATGGTTGTTACAGGTTTAAGCAGCGGCGGTTTTTACGCTCACGTTAAAGCTGGCGAAAAGACGCTAACTTACCCTGCTAAAGATCTTAAGAAAGCATAATTCAATTTGCTGACTTCTTAATCCCAAGTCAGCGCAAGGTGATTCACTCCTCATCTTGAATTTACTTGGGAATCGCAAAGGTAGCGCATCAGTCGCTACCTTTTTTATTGTTGATTCATCATCTCACTCATTGCTCATTCGATACGCCTTGATGCTCGCTGTGGTTGATTTCTACGCGATTTCTCCCGGTTTCTTTCGCTTTGTATAACGCTAAATCAGCACGTTTCACTAACGGCTCAAAAGAATCATCCAAGCCACACACTTGAGTTACCCCAATACTGGCGGTGAATGTCATATCACGCCCTGAATATCGAATCGTCGTGGTTTCTAAGGCATTTCGGATGGTTTCTAACGTATCCACTGCTTCTTGAGAAGAGCGGCTTCTCAGGACGATAGCAAACTCTTCACCACCGACACGAGCAAGCAGGTCGCATTCTCGTAAATGCCCTTTAATGGTATTGGCAGCATGGATGAGAGATTTGTCGCCAGCGTCGTGCCCGAACTTGTCATTCAGTTTTTTAAAGTTATCTAAATCCAAAATCGCGACGTGGAATTTGATCCCTTGCGTGCGAAATTCAGAAAGGCGATGCTCAATTTGACGCATGAACTCTCTGCGGTTTGGAATGCCAGTAAGATCGTCTGTGGTGGCGAGGTGCTCCATTTTCATGATCTGAATATGCAGTGCAATGTTCAACGCTATCCAGTTGGCAATGCATTGCAACTGTGCTGCTTGTTCCTTGGTATAAAAATGGGTTTGATGATGCGCGACGTTAAGCGTGCCCAAGCACATTTGACCATGCATCAGCGGCGCATCCATACACGTGCCCATACCGCTGGAGGTCAACATGACGCAATCTAGCTCGTCGGATTGAGAAACGTCGTCACAAATGATCAGTTGTTGGTTTTTGAACACACGCCCGACGAAGGCTTGATCAATCGGCACGAGAAAATCGGCAGGAATCGCTTTATTGCCGGAAAAAGAGTAGACCTTGAGGTAGTCACTGTTTTCGTACAGCGTAATGCTGGTGCGGTCAGATTCAAAAATCCGATTGATCCATTCTGCGACAGTATCGAGCACCTGCTGTAACGTCTGTGATTGAGCCAAAAAGTGAACAAAGCCGATCGGTAAACATATTGGGCTTTCCATGTTTTGCGTCGACAAGTCATTTGGGTCAAAAGTTCTTTCAAGTCTCAATAGCCATCTCCCTAGACATTCCTCTAAATGTAAACAATAAGTAACACGCAGCTATTTTCAAGAAAAATACGTTCCTTTAACAGAGTATGGTTTATTTCTCGCCACTTGTGAGTGTCAGGTTGCTTAATGTGAGCTTGAACTCATGTCTAAACCGATAATTTTTATGCCTAATTAGCAAGAGGTGACCATTCGGTAAAGCGTTGCGAAGACAGCAAGAATAAGAGAGATTTGTTAAACATTTGAGAGCGCAGGTAAGAAAAAGCCCCGCTGAATGAGAAGGGCTTGGTTGCTCGAGTTCGAGCTTAACTTTCTTTGTAGTGCTCTAAAATCAGTTGGCTGATTTGCGCGATCAGTTGATCGCGAGCTTGAAGCGAAAGGTCGGTGTCTGTGACGTAAATACTGATGTAAACCGGCTTGTAGTTGTCTTTCCAAATCATCGCGCTAATGCCGCGTGAACCGTAGTTACCTGCGCCAGAGCGGTCTGCAATCGACCAGCCTTTTGGCAGAACAGAGCGCATGAGCGAATCCGATACTTTGTTGTCTTGCATCCAGATTTTCAGCTGTGTGCGTGACTCGTAAGATAGGGCGTTATCTTCCATCAAGGTATGTAGGGTGTTTACCATGGCGTTAGGCGTTGTGGTGTCTCGCTTGTCGCCCGGTTTTGCTTCATTCAAACGGGGTTCCAATCGGTCAAGTCGCGTTGCTTTGTCGCCAATAGATCGCAAAAACAACGTGACCGCTTTAGGACCACCAATTTCATTTAGCACTAAGTTCGCGGCGGTGTTGTCGCTCATCAACATGGCGGCTTCACAAGCGTGTTCGATGCGTGTGCTTTGTCCAGCCAGTTTATCCATCACCGGAGACCAAACCACAATATTGCGTTCATCGATTTTCGCTGTGGCATTTTTGTTGAGTTTGCCGCTATCCATGTCGCTTAGCATGGTGGCACACGCTAACGTTTTGAATGTGCTCATTAATGGGAAACGTTCGTCTCCGCGATAATCCCAACGCTCGTCCGTTTGTGTATCCCAGACTGACACTCCAATTCGCCCAGATGTTTGTTTCTCGATGAGGGAGATGTCTTCGTTTAATTTGGAGGCGTAACTAACAGTTGAGCAAACCATCAGCCCAACCAACAGGAATAACTTTTTCATGCGTGGTGTTCTTCGTTCTTTTGGTTTTGATTCGCACTTTGGCGATGTTAAGCAAACTATAACGAGTGAATACTCTAACCACTGTTAAATCCCTGTCGATTTTCTGTAGGATTCTGCGCAATACCTCCAAGTTTGTTATTGACCTTAGGTATATTGTGGGTTTACTCAACTTTACGAATATTGACGTTGCATTACGCTAGAAAAACTAAGCTAGAGTTGTCGTCAATTTGAGAGTGATGTTCATGAAAACTGTACGAAATTTTGTATGGATGATAATTGCCGCCGTGTCTGTGTTGTGGTGGATGAGTGAACCGCAACTGCTGTCCTCGACCCAATTCTTCCAATGGCGTTCCGCGCTTATTCAATATTCTGGTGTTTTGTCGTTGGCTTTGATGTCTATTGCGATGGTGTTGGCGCTGCGCTTACCTGTGATCGAGCAATGGGTTCACGGGATGGATAAGGCCTATCGTGTGCATAAATGGCTCGGCATTACGGGGGTTAGCCTCGGAGTCGTGCATTGGTTGACGTATAAAGTGCCAAAATGGCTAGTGTCGGCAGGAGTGCTCGAAAAACCAATCAAACACACCGGGGGTGGGCCTTCTGGGAACAACTTTGTCGGTTTAGAACTCTGGGTCAAAGAGCTGCGCGATGTGGGGCTTGGTTTGGGGGAGTGGGGTTTTTACCTGCTCTTAGCATTGCTCGTGGTGTCATTGTGGACGGTTGTTAAATACAAGCCATTTAAGTTGTCGCATCGTTTAATGGCTGCTGTGTATTTGATGATTGCTGTTCACTCCGTTTTGCTGATCAAACATGCGTACTGGGGTGAGCCAATTCATTTCGTTGCTTTGTGCTTTGCCTTGATGGGCTCTGCAGCTGCCGTTTATAGCTTGCTTGGTTTTGTCGGACGAGCAAATCGCCATCCCGCCAAAGTGGTGTCGACTCGCTACTTCCCTCAAGCGCGAGTGATGGAGCTGACTTTGGCGCCAAGCAATAACGGCCAAGGAAAAACTTGGCAAGGACACAAAGCTGGGCAGTTTGCTTATGTTCGTTTTGGTAATGAAGATCCGCATCCGTTTACGATTGTTTCAGGTGAGCATGAACCAGAGGTACGCTTTTTGATCAAAGAGTTGGGTGATTTCACTACGGATTTGTACCACAGGGTTAAAATTGGTGAAGACGTGATGGTTGAAGGCCCTTACGGACGCTTGGCATTTGACGTCAATAAGCCGCAGATTTGGATTGCGGGTGGTGTTGGGGTCGCATCGTTCTTTGCCATCTTAGCATCACTCAAATCGCTAAAAACGCATCCTCCTGTGCATTTGTTTTACTGCACGCGAGGTTTGGACAGTCACTTAGTGGACGAGTTGTGGAAAATGGCACGTCTTGCGCAAGTGAAGCTGAACGTGATTGATACGGCGGTGTCTCCTCGACTTAACGTAGAACGTATCGCGAGCGAATGTGGCGATTTAGCGCGTTATGAGTTCTATTTCTGCGGGCCTGAGGCTTTTTCGCAAACACTGAAAAAAGAGTTGAATGCTTATCGCGTCGATACCGAACTTCATTACCATGAAGAGCTGTTCGTCATGCGATAGTGGCAGGGATGAACGAAACAAAAAGGAGCTGAGTGCAGCTCCTTTTGTCTTGTTGTATTTATGTCTAACGTATTGTCATCGTTAGATTATCTTGTTTAAGCCGAAGCCTACTTATAACCTTACAACTTCACTTTTTTGACCATGCCAGCTTCTGCGTGGCCTGGAATGTTACAAGCAAACTCTACGTTGTTGTCTCCGTGGAAGTGCCACAAAATCTGTTTTGCTTTACCTGGTTCTACGGTGACAGCATTGCCTGAGTCGTGCATGTGATTACCTGACATGTTTTTCATCATCTCACGGTGCTCAAGTTGCTCTGCTGCAGAACCGATGGTGAACTCATGATCGATTTTGCCCGTGTTCATCACCACGAATTGCACGACGTCGTTCGGTTCGATTTTTACGTCTTTCTTGAAGGTGATTTTCATGTCATCGCTCAAAATCACATGGACGACTTTATCCGGTTTCGCCCCATTCGCTGGCATACCCACGGCTGACATTCCTGCCATGCCTTGCATGTTGGAGTGATCCATTTTTGAATGATCCATCGGCATCTCGTCCATGTTCATGTTATCCATCGACATCGAACCATGGTCCATTTTGCCGTGATCCATGTTGTCGTGGTTCATGTTCGAGCTATCCATTTGCGCGAATGCGCCGGCTGATACCATAGTTAGAGCAAGAGTGATAAGTGTCTTTTTCATGTTGATTTCCTTTACTATCAATGAGGTAGTGCGCCATTGCGGTTTGTACAATGGCGCTTGTTGTTTATTTCTCTGGGTTTTGAGTTTTGTTGACTTCTCGCTGCTTCCACAGTTTGAAGATTGCTGGTAACACCAGCAGAGTCAGTAGTAGGGCAGAGGCCATGCCGCCAATCATTGGTGCAGCAATGCGCTGCATGACTTGAGAGCCAGTACCTGAGCCATACATGATAGGGATAAGGCCAATGATGACCGTGAGAACCGTCATCATGACCGGACGCACACGCAGCCCCGCGCCTTCTCGAATGGCATCGGTTAAATCACCAATTTGCAGAGCTTGTTGGTTTTCTTCTGCGTGAAGTTTTTTGTGGTGCCACGCTTGGTTGAGATACACCAGCATGATGACGCCTATTTCCACCGCAACGCCGGCGAGGGCGATAAATCCGACCCCCACAGCGATGGAGAAGTTGTAGTTGAGGTAGTGCATCAACCACAAGCCACCAACCATCGCTAAAGGCAGAGTCAGCATGATGATCAGCACTTCACCCACACGGCGGAAGCTGAAGTAAAGCAACATCATGATGATCACCAAGGTTATCGGAACGACCACACTCAAGCGATCTTTCGCGCGTTCCATGTATTCGTATTGACCAGACCAAGCGAGCGAATATCCAGCAGGGAGCACCAGTTGGTCAGCCACTGCTTGCTGCGCTTCCACCACGTAAGAACCAAGGTCGCGACCATCGATATCCACAAACACCCAGCCGTTAGGACGAGCGTTTTCAGTTTTGATCATCGGCGGACCGTCTTCGTAACGAATGTCGGCGACATCAGCGAGTGCAATACGCGCTCCATTTGGTGTCACTAGCGGTAAGTTTTGCAGCTTAACCACAGAGTCACGGTAGTCTTGCGGGTAGCGAACGTTAATCGGGTAGCGTTCCAAGCCTTCAATGGTTTCTCCTACATTCATACCACCGACAGCGGTTGAGATGACTTGCTGAACGTCTTTGATGCTCAATCCATATCTCGCAGCAGCGCGGCGTTTAATGTCGATTGTTACGTAGCGGCCACCGGCTACACGCTCGGCATAAACCGATGAAGTGCCGCGAACGTTGTTCAAGATAGGTTCTAACTGCGCACCAATCTTTTCGATCTCTTTCAGGTCTGGGCCTGCGATTTTGATCCCGATTGGCGTCTTAATGCCCGTCGCAAGCATGTCGATACGCGTTTTGATCGGCATTACCCATGCGTTGGTTAGCCCCGGGAACTGCACGAGATTGTCGAATTCTTTGCGCAATGACTCTGTGGTCACGCCTTCACGCCATTGGTCATGAGGTTTGAGCTGAATTACCGTTTCAATCATGGTGAGTGGTGCAGGGTCGGTGGCGGTTTCTGCACGGCCAATCTTGCCCCAAACCGTTTTGACTTCCGGTACGGTTTTGATCAGCTTGTTGGTTTGCTGAACCAACTCACGTGCTTTACCAATGGAAATGCCCGGGTAGGTGGTCGGCATGTACATCAAATCGCCTTCATCCAATGGTGGGATGAATTCGCTGCCTAGTTGGCTAGTTGGGTAGTACGCCGATGCTAATAGGCCGAGCGCCAGTACGATCATCGCTTTCGGATATTTCAAGCTCAGATTAAGCAATGGACGATACAGCGCAACCAGACCACGGTTCACAGGGTTCTTATGTTCTGGCAGTATTTTACCGCGAATAAAGTAACCCATTAGAACTGGCACGAGCGTGATCGCAAGTGCTGCCGCTGATGCCATGGCATACGTCTTGGTAAAGGCGAGAGGAGAGAACATCTTGCCTTCTTGACCTTCCAGTGCAAACACTGGAACAAAGCTTAACGTGATGATAAGCAGCGAGAAGAATAGGGGAGCGCCCACTTCTTCAGCGGCTTTGCCAATCACTTGCCAGCGGTTCTTATCCGTGAGTGGCGTTCGCTCAATGTGCTTGTGAACGTTTTCTATCATCACGATGGCACCATCCACCATTGCACCGATGGCGATGGCAATTCCTCCGAGCGACATGATGTTGGCATTAATGCCTTGAGAATGCATCACGATGAACGCTGCAAGGATGCCTACAGGCAAGCTCAGGGCGATAACCAATGAAGAGCGAATATGGAACAAGAACAGTGCACAGACGATGGCTACGACGATGAACTCTTCCGCTAATTTCTTCCAAAGGTTGTCGACAGCTGCATTGATCAGCGTAGAACGGTCGTAAGTGGTGACGATTTCAACTCCATCCGGCAAGCTACGCTGTAAATCTTCCAACTTGTCTTTAACTTTGCTGATCACTTCACTTGCGTTTTCGCCATAGCGCATCACGATCACGCCACCCACCGCTTCACCTTCGCCGTTAAGCTCAGAGATGCCGCGACGCATTTGCGGACCTAAGTTGATGTCAGCAATGTCGCCCAATAAGAGCGGTGTGCCTTTGTCGGTCACTGTAAGCGGCAGCGATTTAATGTCTTCGATGCTGGTCAAGTAACCGGTGGTGCGAACCATGTGCTCAGCTTCAGCAACTTCCACTACGGATGCCCCCGTTTCTTGGTTGCCGTTTTGAATCGCCATGTTTACTTGTTGCAGCGTTAAGTTGTAAGCACGCAGCTTCGCCGGATCAATCTGGACTTGATACTGCTTAACCATACCGCCTACGGTTGCGACTTCAGAAACGCCATCGACGGTTTGCAGTTCGTACTTTAAGAACCAATCTTGCAAACTGCGCAGCTCGGCAAGGTCATGTTGACCCGTTTTGTCTTGCAATACATAGCTGTAGACCCAGCCCACACCCGTTGCATCTGGGCCTAAGGTTGGTTTTGCACTTGGTGGTAATTTAGGTGCAACTTGGCTTAGGTATTCCAAAACACGTGAACGTGCCCAGTACATGTCGGTATCGTCGTTGAAAATGATGTAAACGTACGAATCCCCAAAGAACGAATACCCACGAACGGTTTCTGCACCCGGTACGGCGAGCATCGCGGTGGTTAGTGGATAAGTCACTTGATCTTCCACCACTTGCGGTGCTTGACCCGGGTAGCTGGTTTTGATGATCACCTGAACATCAGAAAGATCCGGAATTGCGTCAACAGGCGTATTCTTTACACTGTAAAGTCCTGCTAAAACAAGCATTAAGGTCGCGATCAAAACCATAAAGCGGTTATTGAGTGACCAGCGGATAATTGCTCCAATCATAGTTAGCCCTCGATCGCTTCAATTTGTTTTAAAACGTAGTCAGAACCTTGTTTTTCAACTAGAAATCGGACTTTCTGACCTTCCTTGAAACCGGATAAATCCACTTCATCACCCACAGAGAAGTTCATTTCACCGGCATCCCAGCTCCATTCTGAAACCGGAAGGTGATTGAGCGTGATCATGCCAAAATCCGCCATTAGCATGCTGATGTCTCCCGTTACCCAAACGTCAGTCGCGAGAACGGTGTCATCGGCTTTGTAATCAACGATTTCGTATTGACCCGATGCGGCTTTTTGAATTTCGAACTCAATAGCTTGGCCCTTTTTCAGCGAGCCCATATCGACGCCGTCAGCGAGGGTAAAGTTCATAACCATCCCCGGCCAATCCCACTCTGGTACGGGCTGGTGGTTGATGGTCAACATGCGATGGTCTTTCATCACATCAGTGATCTCGCCCTTCGTCCAAGCCGTTTGTGCAGTGGCTTCGGTCGGTGATGAAATGCGCGATAGATCAGCCGTTTGGCTCGATTCTGAATCCAACATAAAGTGAGCTGAGGTTACGATGCGATCGTCTTGAGTCAGGCCTTGTAGTACCTCGATTTTGTCGTCAGCTTCACGCCCGACTTCGATGCGCGTTGAGCGGTATTTGCCGTCTCCTTCAGACAGCACGACGCGAGTCATACCCCCCGAGCGGATAACGGACGACTTTGGAATGGTTAACACCGCGTTGTCGCTGACAGGTTGCAAGGCAATATTGGCGAACATGTTCGGTTTCAGCTCGCCATTGGGATTAGAGAATTTAAGACGAACACGAAGCGTGCGCGTTTTAGGATCCAAAATTGGATACACATAATCGACGCTGCCTTGCCACTCTTTACCCGGAATCGCATCCAACGTCATAGTGGCGTCGCTGCCTGCTTTCATCCAGTGAGCTTGGCGCTCAAACACTTCGGCATCCACCCATACGTTTTCAAGTGGGCCCGCGCTGATCACCGCTTGAGCAGGGGATAGGTAACCACCTTCACGAACGTTCAAGCTCGCGATGACGCCATCTTCCGGAGCTTTAATTTCAATAGTTTGTGATGCTTTCCCACGTTGAGTGATGGCTCTGATTTGAGAACGATCAACACCCAGTGTCACCAAACGTTCTGTCGCGCCTTTCACTAGGCCACTGCGCCCAGTTCGGTAGGCGTTCAGCAGCTCTTCTTGTGCTTTGACTAGCTCAGGCGAATACAGCGTGAACAGCACATCGCCTTTGTTGACCTTTTCACCCACGGCATTGATGTAAAGCTTTTCGACCCAGCCCGCCACGCGAACGTTGGTTTGCCACAAATGACTTTCGTCAAATGCGATATATCCGACAGTTTCAATTCGAGGTGAAAGTTGCTCTAAAGAGACTTGAGCGGTTTTTACACCTAAGTTGTTTTCAACTGATGGGGCAATTTTTACCGTGCCGGGTTTGTCTTGTTCACCTGCGAGATCTTCGGCGTACACTGGGATCAAGTCCATGCCCATTGGCGATTTGCCCGGTTTGTCGCGCTTATAATTTGGATCCATTGGCGCAACCCAATAGAGTGGCTCGTTTAAGCTGCTCGCAGCGCTACCGCTTGTGCCGCTCATGTCGTGGTTTGCACCAGATAGATACTGATTAACGCCAAACCCTAGTGCCCCGCCAACAAGCAGAGCGATGGTTGCTATCTTGATTGAATTTGAATTCATTCCTAATTCCTTATTTTCCCCATGAGGCATGACAGCGATGTTGATTGTTTATTGGTGTGCATTCGCCATCGTCCCCAAACTTGGGTTCTTTCATGTTTTTGTTTTAGTTCGCGCTTGCTTCAGGCGTGATGTTGGGTGTGGATACTTGATATTCGAAACCACCCAATAAAGCCGCTAAGTTGCTGTTTACGATGTTTAAATCGGTAATAAGACGTTGCTGTTCGAGCTTTAGCGCCAGCTCGTCTGTGCTTGCCATGATCACGTCGTTAAACTGTGCGGTGTTGTTTTGATAACCCCTTTCTACCGCGTGAATTCGAGCTTGAACTTGGGGAAGTAAGGTGGATTGATAACGCTCTAAACGCTGACTCAAGTTGGCGCGATCAACCAGCAATGTGTTGACCTTCGCGTTCATCTGAGTCAGTAACGTATCTTTTTGTGAGCGAGCGGCACCCACTTGATACTGGGCGGCAGCTAAGTTGCGGTCTTGGCGATTGCCAGTGAACAGGGGAATGTCCATTGTTAAATACGCGCTCACCAAATCCGATGCAGGTTCGCCTTTCATATTGTTGGCTTGACGATAGGCGTACATCACTTCCACACCGAATTGAGGCGTGTAGGCTTGCTCTGCAATGTCCACTTGAGTTTCATTGGCAGAAATACTTACGTCTGCCATTTTCACCATCGGGTGATCACTCAACTGTTGGTAGTGCTTGGTCGTTTCGCTATTTGCAGACAACTTTTGGTTCAATGACGCCCAAGTCAGTGTGTTGCTGGCTTGAAGTGTTGAGCGTCCGTTTTGGGTATAGGTATTGAGCCAGTCAGAGCCCAACCATTCTGAGAGTTGCGAGACCAAACGGCGCTGCATTTGTGCGTTGGCTTGCAGCTTTTCATCCAACTTACTCACTTGAAGCTGTGCATTCAGTAAATCTTGCGCTTCGCTTTTGCCGATTGAGTAATTGGTTTGAATGAAGTTTTCCATCTCCGTCATGAGCCGACGGTTTTCTAGCAAAATTTGCTCTGCCTTCTGCTGATAGCCTAGCTCCAACCAAAGCTGAGTCATGCTGTTTGCCACTTCAAGCTCCCGTGCGTGAACTTGCAGAGACAAACCATCGGCTTGTTGATTGGCTTTCTTTTGTTGAAGGTTGAGCGTCGAGCCACGTTCGAACTGTTGCATCAAACCGACGGAGATATTGGTCATCGGATCTTCGTCAAATTTGAAGCTATCGACAGGCAAACCACTAAAACCGACTTTCAGTTTCGGGTCCATCAAGGTTGCGCTGGCTACGCCTGTTTCACGCATCGCTTCCGATTGAGCATAGAATTGCTTGCGGTTGCCATCGTTGCTCAACGCGATGCTAATGAGGTTTGCTAGCTCATTGGTTGATTGGGCTTGGATTGACTGAGCTTGCGCTTCTTGTTGTGCTTTCGTATTGGCTGGCGATTGTGCCACCACATTGAAAGCTGGTAGGGCAACCAGAGCCAGTGAGCATACTGGTGCCACTAAGCGATTTGGGTTGAATTCCATAATTTACATCCAAATTGATACCAAGCTCTTTTGCGTTTCGGGAACGATTGAACTGAGCGGGAGAGCGTTGGTATTTGCCAAACGGATGACGCACTTTTTTATCGCTAAATAGCAGGTAACAAATGAAGTTACGAGCGTATAGCTGAGGTGAGCACGCTATCAGTTGGGCGCAAAGAAACTGCCTGCAAAAGGATGCAGGGTCGAATGCTTTGTATGGATTAAACTATCGGAGGCCGATACAAATCATGGGTGACTTGTACCACTGGTGCGGTGATTTCTGAGGCAATGGATGCGCGATAAGCCAGTGGGGATAGCTGGCTGACAGGGGCTGGTAACGGGACGAAAACGAATGAACAAGATGCTGTGCAGCAATTGTGGATCATGCCGGAGCCATCAACACAGCTCATGGTCATTTCTGTAGAGTCGGAGCTCAACGATGAGGCCATCTCCATGCTCGGGGAGCCGCAGTGATCGTTCGTGCTTGCCATTTCTGTCATGTGTTCAGGCATCATAGCGCCACTCGACATCATTTTGATACTCATTAAAGGCGCGCTGTTAACCACGCTAGATACCAGCAGTATCAGCGTTGTACATAACGTTAGCCAAATTGTATGCAGTGATTTAAGGCGCATACGGAGTCCTGTCAAAATGAGTGTAAATAACGAGTAACCGCTTAATAATAAAGGTTACCCTAGGGGGAAAGTCAAGCATTCACCCCCAAGTAAACGTGAGATATTTGGTGCATCTTGGGAGAGGTTAGACATATTAATCGCCAATAAATATCTCTTTATTGAGTTTTTTGTCACACGAACTTTCCATGGTAGGGGTTATCCTTATAGAATGTAAGGTTTAACGTGCCTGCTTCGGGGGTTGTATGATAGAAATTGTCATCGATGGAAAATATAGAATTGTAGAAGAGGGGCTAACCCTTCTGGAAGCAGCCAAAGTGTGTGGGGTCGAAATCCCTTCACTGTGCGGAATGAACAAAAGTAACGAGAAAATTCCGTGTGATTTGTGTGTTGTCGAAGTGGAAAGTGACGGAACTAAGCGCGCCTGTGACCTCAAAGTGTACCGCGGTCTCAATGTCGTCACACAATCAGAACAACTGAGCGAGCACCGCAGAAAAGCGCTCAACCGAATCATGACGGACCACTACGCCGACTGTGAAGCGCCATGCAAAACGGCGTGTCCTGCTGGAGTAGACATCCAATCTTATCTCTACCATATCTCGCAAAACGATCATCAAAAAGCGATTGAAGTTATTAAACGCACACTGCCAATGCCGTTGTCGATTGGGCGCGTGTGTCCGGCATTCTGCGAAAGTGAGTGTCGCCGTTCTTTGGTGGATGAGCCGATTGCCATTCGCCAACTCAAACGCCATGCCGCAGACGCAGATTTAGCGGCGCATGAAGCGTATGTCCCAGAGAAAAAACCAGCGAAGCATCGCAAGATCGCCGTTGTTGGTAGTGGCCCCGGTGGCTTAACGGCAGGTTATTACTTGTCGAATGAAGGTTATGACGTCACCGTATTTGAGTCCATGCCAAAAGCAGGTGGTTGGCTACGCTACGGCATTCCTGAATATCGCCTACCCAAAGACATTCTAGACAAAGAAATCGAACTGATGTGCCGCAACGGCATGCAAGTTGAAACCAACAAAAAGCTTGGTGTTGATTTCACGCTGTCTCAATTGAGTGAAGACTACGATGCTGTCTGTTTGGCAGTGGGGGCGTCTCAAGCGGTAGAAATGAATTATCCTGGTAGCGACTTGGACGGCTGTTATCTCGGTGTTGATTACCTGAAAGATTACGTTACAAAACAAAACTATGTTACGGGCAAAAAAGTTGCCGTGATTGGTGGTGGTAACACTGCGATCGACTGTGTGCGTACGGCGCGTCGTGCGGGTGCCGATACCACTTTGATCTATCGTCGAACTCGCGACGAAATGCCAGCTGAAGACTACGAAATCGTCGAAGCTGAATATGAGGGCGTGACGTTCCATTTCTTGACGAATCCGGCGGAAAACATCGCGGATGAAAACGGCCGCGTGAAGGCAATTCGATTAGAACGAATGGCGTTAGGTGAGCCAGATGTGTCTGGTCGTCGTAGCCCGAAACCAACGGGTGAGTTCTTTACTGAAGCATTTGATACCGTGATTGCAGCAGTATCGCAAAAGCCGGATCTCAGCTTCTTAGAAAACGATGACTTGTCTATTCCACTAACGCGTTGGAACACATCTGAATCCGATGCGCAAACCATGCACACGGGTACGGGCAATATCTTCAGTATCGGTGATTTTCGTCGTGGTCCTGCGACAGCGGTTGAAGCAGTGGGTGATGGGCGAGTTGCGGCAAAAGCGATTGATCTGTTCCTCAATGGCGATATGGCGGATATGCCGAAACCTGCGTTCAACTCTCGTAAAGAGAAAAAACTGGCGCAGGTAGACCCACTTCATTTCGAAAATATCCAAAAAGTTGCTCGTTCAATCATGCCAGAGTTGACCCCAGCGCAGCGTGAGCAGAGTTTTGCTGAAGTGGAACTGGGCTTTGATAACGAAGAGGCCATGAAAGAAGCGGCGCGCTGCTTAGAGTGTGGTTGTCAAGCGAATACCGACTGTGCCTTGCGAGATTACTCAACGGAATATCATGCCGAGCAACATTTCGATGTTTCCGTGGACGTTTCCTCTGCTAGCGTGATTGGTCATCAAGATTGGCTCGATTTGCGAGCGAAAGATCTTCGTCATAAATACGAAGTAGACCGCAGTTCTGAGTTCATTGAATTTGATGCTAACCGCTGCATCAGTTGTGGTCAGTGTATTCAAGCATGCCGCGAGCAAGCGGTACATGGTGTGTTGAGTTTTGTGTCGGATAAAAATGGCCGACCAGCTTTACGACCAGATGATCGTCCACGATTCCGCTCCGATGAAAAAGGCGCAAGTTGCAGCGGTTTGACGCTCATGGGTGATTCAAAATGCGTGCAATGTGGGGCGTGTGTTCAGGCATGTCCTACGGGCGCGATGGTGGACAGCCGTGACCGCTCTCAAGGCAGAACCGAACAGCTAAAAGCCGTCGATACCATTTGTACCTATTGTGGTGTGGGTTGTAAGTTGACCATGTTTGTCGATGAGCGACATAACAAAATCCGCTATGTAAAAGGGGCGGATTCGCCGGTTAACCAAGGTATGCTGTGCGTGAAAGGCCGTTTTGGTTTTGACTTCATTAGCAGCGAAGAGCGTTTAACGACACCACTGATTCGTAAAGATGGTTGGTTGCAGCCAGCAACTTGGGACGAAGCGATTCAGCTAGTGGCTTCGAAGCTTTCGACCATCAAGCAAGATTTTGGTAGCAACGCACTGGCCGGATTCTCTTCAGCGAAAACCACTAACGAAGATAACTACGCGTTTCAAAAATTCATCCGTCGTGAACTGGGTACGAACAACGTTGATCACTGCGCACGTTTGTGTCACGCATCAAGTGTGACAGGGCTTGAAGCATCGTTGGGGAGTGGTGCGATGACCAACGACATTCCAAGCATTAAGCATTCCGATGTGATCTTTATTATCGGTTCTGACACCACATCTGCGCATCCGATCATCGCTTCGCACATCAAACAGGCGATTCGTCATCACGGGGCACGCTTGATTGTGGCAGACCCGAAACGAGTAGACATGGCCGAACATGCAGAGCTGTACTTAGCGCATCGACCGGGTACGGATGTTATGTTGCTCAACGGCGTGATGCAGCAAATCATCAAAAATGGTTGGTACGATCAAGAATACATCGAAGAGCGCGTCGACGGCTTTGATACCTTGCTTCAAGAGGTGATGTCGCCAGCGTACAACCTCGACAAAGTTGAGTTAGTGACGGGCGTAAAAGCGGACGATATTTTCGCGATGGCGCGAATGATTGGTACGGCAAAACGCACGGCGGTGTATTACTCAATGGGTATTACCCAGCATACAACAGGGCACGACAACGTTCGTTCGATTGCAAACCTGCAATTGTTGTGTGGCAACATCGGTATTGAGGGTGGTGGTATTAACCCACTGCGCGGTCAATCAAACGTACAAGGTGCGTGTGATATGGGTGCTTTGCCGAACTGCTATCCGGGATATCAAAAGGTGTATAACCCGATTGTTCGTCAGAAATTCGCGATTGAGTGGGATGCGCCGAACTTACCTTCTGAGCAAGGGCTTACCCTAACGGAAATCATCGATGCGGCGTGCAAACGAGAAGTTCGCGGGATGTACATCATGGGCGAAAACCCAGTACTGAGCGATCCAAACCAAGCACACGTGATTGAAGGGTTAGAAGAACTCGACTTCTTGGTCGTGCAAGACATCTTCCTCACCGAGACGGCGCAGTACGCCGATGTGGTATTGCCTTCTTGTTCATTTGCGGAAAAATCCGGTCACTTCACCAATACTGAGCGACGCGTGCAGCGCGTTAATGCGGCAGTGAAAGCGCCGGGTGAGGCGAAAGAAGATTGGTGGATCATTCAAGCGATCGCAAACGCGATGGGCAGCGATTGGCATTACCAGTGTGTTTCTGAAATCACTAGCGAGATCGCGCGTGTAACGCCGCAATATGCAGGGTTGCGTTGGGACGCGATCACGCCGAACGGTGTTCAATGGCCAAGTAACAAGAACAATCCAAACGGTACTCGTATTATGCACCAAACCCAATTTACCCGAGGGAAAGGGCAAATGGTGGGCGTGCCGTTCCGTTATGCAGCTGAGTTGCCTGACGAAGAGTATCCTTTGGTGCTTACAACAGGGCGTGTGCTAGAACAATTCCACACCGGTACGATGACACGCAAAACGAAAGGGTTGGATAACCTTGCTGGGCCAAGAGCGATGATCAGTGTTGAAGATGCCGAAGCAATTGGTATCCACAATGGTCAGCGCCTAAAAGTGTCGACTCGTCGTGGCAGCATCGAAATTGATGCGTTTGTGACCAAGCGAATGCAAAAAGGCGTCGTGTTTATTCCGTTCCATTTCGTTGAGTCGCCAGTCAACCGCTTGACGACTACGGCAACGGACCCGCATGCGAAAATTCCTGAATTCAAAGTCGCAGCGGTTAAGATTGAAATCAGTGAAACGGCCGCTCAACCAGAGCCTGTCGAGGAGGCGGTACACCACGTCTAACATCAACGCTTCACGCACTGGCGAGTTGAGAAATTGCATTTAAGCTTATGATATGTAATAGCGAAACGAGCAGTGCGTGTGTCGAGCGTTTTTAAGTGGATCATATTGCTCCTACCCGCTCTTATTTGGCTGGCGGTCAGGCAAATTGAACATATTTGGTGGGCGGAGAATCTTACCTCGATTCCCGCCTTCATTGTGTTCACTTACGTTGTTTTAGCCTCGGCGTTTTTTATCGTTCGCCGATGGTTGCAAAGTGCATTTTCTGCCTTTATCGCTATTTTGTTTGTCTTGTTACTTGTTCCGCCGCAGCGCAGCCATGTGGCGTCTTGCTCGCAGTCTTTGAGCGTCATTCAATTCAATCTTTTTTACGAAAACTCAGACATCAATCAGTTCATCAACTATCTGTTGAGGCATCCTGCTGATTTGGTGGTGATGCAAGAGCTGACGCCGCGTGCTGGCAGCCTTTTGCACATGTTGGATGATGTCTATCCGCATTATTATGGTGGCCAACGTGACGTAGGGTACCCTTCAAATTTGATGATTCTTAGCCGACACCCCATCACGGAAGTTTCGGTTTATCGTGCGCCAAATGGACAAGAAGTCATCAGAGCGGTTTGGCTGCCTAAAGGTCAAGCACCGATCACTTTGTTTGCGGCTCATCCACCGTCACCAAGAACCAGCGAGCTTTGGCATCAAAGAAATGCGTTGGTGCGAACCATAGAAACGCTGACCGCGCTTTATCCCGAGCCAGAGGTGTTGGTTGTGGGGGATTTCAATCTCTCCTCGGTTAGCCCTCGTTTTTCTACGCTGTTCCCGAGTTTTCAAACCGCGCCAGTGACGAGCTGGCCAACTAACATCAAAGGCATCAACGTGCCAGAGCCGATGATGATAGGCATTGATCATTTGTGGCTAAAATCTGAGCAAGGACAGCGAATCATTTGCTCTCGTGAATCCTCTGCTTTTCCACAAGGCTCAGATCACCGCATGGTGACAACCCAGATCGGTGTGCATATTCCATAGTTCAAGCTCTTAGAATTTGTTGTGTTTCATAAGTAAAACCTGTGCTGAGCTTGTCATAGAATTGACTGTCTCTGACGATCCTCTGTTATTTGAGCAAGTTCTATAACCTAAACTTTGCTCGCTTCCTATACTGAATTAACGAAGCAGAGTTTTTATAACAACAAGAGGCAGCTTGCATGACAAGAACAACCTCATTTGCACTCGTTCTATTACTGATGTGCGCATACTTTGGTTACAACCGTTATTACGTGTATCCGCAGCAGTTGGAAACACAGGCCAAATCCATGTTGATACAAATGGCAAATCGCGAAGAGTGGATGGATGTGTTTGAAATGATGAACCGCGTAGAAGCTCACAAAGGGCATTTAGAGCTTGCTGCGCATGTTAAATCCTCTGATGGCAAGCGTGCTTACAGTGAAGGGTTCATCACCTATACCGACCGAGACGGGATGGTATGTAAAGAAGTGGTTTTTAACTTCAAAATTAACTCGTTGAAGAACTACAGCATTTCTGACTTACGCGATTGTTCTTTTGGAGAATATTACTAAACCGAATCGTGCCATTGAGCATTGCCTGTTAGACATTCAAATTTCCAAACAAAAATAGCCTCATTGTCGAGGCTATTTTTGTTTCTACGGAAGATAAAAATGGGCAACTTTAATCGAGCGATTTCTTAAACCTTAGTGACGCGACGACCAATCCAAATACGGTAAACCCGAGCAACCAAAGGGTATCTCGCCATAAGTCCATCAGATCCGCTCCTCGCAACACTATGCCTCGAATCATGCGCATAAAGTGAGTGGCGGGCAGGGCTTCTGAAATCCACTGTGCAGCGACTGGCATGCCCTCGTAAGGGAACATAAATCCAGACAGCAGAATCGAAGGCAGAAGAATGAACACCGTCATTTGCATCGCTTGAAGCTGTGTTGTGGCGATGGTGGATATGACCAATCCTAAAGTTAAGCTGGCGGCGATAAACAACAAGGTTCCAAACAGAATTTGGCTGATTGCACCGTTAATTGGTACGCCGAAAATCCAATGTCCCAACCCTAGAATGATGAAAACCTGAATTAAGCCGACAAAGATATACGGCACGATTTTCGCCACCATTAGCTCTATTGAGTGGATGGGCGTGGTGATCAATAGCTCCAAATTTCCCCGTTCACGTTCTCGTACAATCGCGGCACTGGTGAACAAAATCATCGTCATGGTGAGAATCACACCGAGTAAGCCGGGTACGATATTGACCGCAGAACGCCGACTTGGGTTGTAGTAGAGTGCGACTTCGAATGTTTTGCTTGGCGCTGGGCGAATCTCGAAATCAAAATCGGTCAATGGCATGGTTTGCAACGACAATATTGCCGAGCTGATCATGGTATCTGACCCATCCACAATCCATTGGCCAAGCTCTCGACCTTGCATCATGCGTTGTGTGAGATCGCTTGGCAAAATCAGCACGGCGCGCACAATACCATCTTGAATCGCTTGTTCAGCCTCTTGCGCGGTGGCATAGGTTTCTTTGATATCCACCACTTGAGTGACTTTGACGGACTGGGTAATGATCCGCCCGGCGGTACTGCCACTTTGGTCGACAACACCTACCGGAATGTTGCGAATGTCCGTATTGATTGCGAAACCGAACAGCAAAAGCTGGATAAGTGGGATCATCACCACCATGCCAAATGTGATTCGGTCACGGGAAAGTTGGCGAATCTCTTTGATCATGACGGCTTTCATGCGAGCGATAGGTTTCATCATTGGCGGCCTTTCCCTGTCACGCTGACAAAAACATCTTCTAAGCTTGGGCGAGCGTGGTTCATTTCAGCGTTTTGAAGTTCGGGAAACGTCTGCTTTAACCATTCAATCGGCTGCTCGACATGCTGGTGGATAAGGATGCGTAAACGAATCCCCAACTGCGCCGCAGAGCGAACTTCGTCACGTTGAATCAGCTTTTCTTTGAGTTCACGAAGTTTGTCGGCTTTCACCTCAATGATATTAACGCCCATCTGTTCCATTAACTGTTCGGGTTCGCCATCGGCACGAATTTCGCCCGATTCCATGATCGCCAGACGGTGGCAGCGTTCCGCTTCGTCCATGTAATGCGTGGTGACCAAAATCGTCGTACCTTGATCGCACAAGTCGAACAACTGCTCCCAAAAATCGCGGCGATTTTCGGGGTCAACGGCGGATGTCGGCTCATCCAAAAATAGCAGTTCGGGTTTGTGCATGGTCGCGGCGGCGAGTGAAAGGCGCTGCTTTTGACCGCCACTCATACCGCTTACGCGCTGTTTTCGCAATTGATCCAACCCGTAAGTGGTGAGCTGCTCTTCGATCCGCTCTTTCAGCGACTTGCTGCTTAAACCAAAAATTTGCCCAATAAATTCGAGGTTTTCTTGAACGGATAGGTCATCGTACAACGAGAACTTTTGTGTCATGTAACCAATTTTGAGTCGCAGTTGTTCGGATTGTTTTGGGATTTCTAATCCAAGCACATCCACACTGCCTTCGCTTGGGCTGAGAAGGCCGGTGAGCACACGAATGGTGGTCGACTTACCACAACCATTTGGCCCCAAAAATCCGTAAATACTGCCTTTGGGCACGTTGAGTGTGATGTTATTGATAGCAGTAAAGTCGCCGAACTTTTTGACCACATTTTGAGCTTGAATTGCATACTCGGTCATTGGCTTATTCCACCAAATCTACTTGGGCAGGCACACCTGACGGCAACGTTTTTGCAGAGTCAGGTAAATCAACTTCTGCTAGATACATCAACCGTGAACGTTCTTCTTCGGTTAGTGCGAAGTAGGGCGTGAATGAAGGCTCACTAGCCACCCAACGTACGGTGCCTTGTAATGGACTCTCAAGGCCATCGACATTTACCGTCACGGTTTTCCCAGGAATAAACCCGATTCGATAATCGGCAGGAACATACACTCGCGCATACGGCACGCGGTTGGCTTGAATCACGGCAACCACACCGTTCACTGGTACGCGTTCGCCAAGATTGTAAGGCAAATTATCGAGCGTACCGTCACGCGTGGCCGTGATGGTGAGTTCTGCCAGTTTTTGCTCTTGCAACGCTACTTCTGCTTTTGCCGCCATTAAAGCGGCTTTAGCTTGTTCGATGTCTTCGAGGCGAGAACCTGCGGTGAGCTTACTGAACTCTTCTTTTGCTGAGTCTAATTCGGCTCTCGCCGAGTCCCTTGCCGCAAGAGCGGAATCTTTTTCGGATTGACTGATGAGCTTTTTACGCACCAGTTCTGCTTTGCGTTGATAGTTTTTCTGCGCTTCGGTGAGCTGCGCTTCCGCTCGGGCTACGCGAGCCGATGCAGCAGCAATGTCTTCTGGGCGTTCACCATTGGTCAATTTAAGCAAATACGCTCCCGCTTTGGCTTGCTCGGCAACGGCGTGTGCAAGAACTGCTTGTTGATTCTTGGTATCGAGCTGAACCAACACTTCCCCTTCACTGACCAAGCTGCCTTCTTTGACAGGAAGGGCTCTAATTATCTCATTAGATGTGGCAGTAAATGTTACGCGGTCACGCTCTAAAGTGCCAAGCGCTTGGTGCGTGTTATCTTTTGAACAGGCGCTTAAAAGGGCAATAATCAATGTGCCAAAAATGATTCGCTTCATAGTGCGGTGCTTCCTTTGAAGAAGTAATGCATGAATAGATAACTTGCGAACGGGAGCGTGTTGATTGAGCCTGCCAACCCGTCGCTAACCGCCATCCATAACGATTTCTTTTTAGAGCTTAGCATTTTATCTACAAGCGATTCTTTTTAAATAGAGAGGCTTAGCGTTGGGAGAGGGCAATGAAGGCCTCAATTTAAAGAACCTTGACCAAGCTCCGGTTTTTATCGGCAAATGACATTAAAAAAGCCCAGCGATCATCGCTGGGCTTGAATAGATAAGAATGACGTGAGTGACTATGCAGTTTTGAATTGGCCGACGATCTCTTGTAGACCTACCGCCAGCTCACTTAAATCGCGACATGCAATTGCTGTTTGGCGTGAACCTGTCGCCACTTCGCTAGAGAACTGGTTGATGTGTTCCACGTTGCGATGCAGCTCTTCTGTTACCGAGCTTTGCTCGCTGCAAGCACTCGCAATTTGAATGCTCATTTCAGCAATGTTATCTGCGCCTTTTTCGATTTGGTCGATGGTTGCACCGGCTTTTTGTGCTTGCTCAACGCACTCTTGAATCAAATCGCTGCTGTTATTTGTTGCTGAAACGGCACTCTTCGAACAATTTTGCAGTTTAGAGATGATCGTGATGATCTCTTCGGTTGAAGCTTGAGTACGGCTTGCTAGCGTTCTCACTTCATCCGCTACGACGGCAAAACCACGGCCTTGTTCACCAGCGCGCGCAGCTTCAATGGCAGCGTTAAGCGCAAGCAAGTTGGTTTGTTCCGCGATGTCTTGGATAACGTCAACCACAACGCTAATGTTAGACGCATCTTGTTCCAGTTCTGTCACCATGTTGCCAACCGATTGAATCGCCAATGACGCTTCGTGGATTTGGTTAATACATTCTTGAACGACGCCGCGGCCTTCTTTCGCATCGTGAGAAGCACTGTTTGCCGTTTCTGACGCCGCTTCGGTGTTGCTGGCGACTTCATTTACTGTCGCTTGCATCTCGTTCATTGCTGTTGCGATAAGGTTTAGCTGAACTTGTTGTTCATCCATGCCTGTTGAAGTTTGTTCGGAAATCGCGCTCACTTCTTCAATGGCGGTGCCTACTTGAGCTGTGGTTGACGAGATACTGTCGACCAAAGTAAGCAACTTCGCTTGCATATCAACGCAGGCATCTGCCAAGGTGCCTAGCTCATCATGACCAATTTTGTTACGTGGAAGCTGGTAAGTTAGGTCGCCCGACGCGATTTTCGACGCCATGTTTACCACGTAATTTAGTGGTGTGCAGATCTGTTTGGTTAGGAATAGGCCTAGCGTAAAACTCAGTGCCAATAGCGCGACGATAGCAATAATGCTGTAGGTGATTGCGCTGCGCACTGCTTCATGAGCGCTAGCAATATCTTCTTGTACGTAGGTTTGGTTTAGTTCCACTAAATCACGAATCGCATCGGATAATTGTGTGAATGTAGAAAATCCGTTTAACAATGTTTCATTTGCTTCGTCGATTTTATTATTCAATAGCAACTTCGCGTATTCATTGTTAAACGCACTGTATTTAACCCAGGCACTTTTTACTTTATTGAAAGCGTCTCGGTCGCGTTGATCCCACAGTCCTTTCTCATATTGGTCTAGATATTTATCAATTTTCTGTTCAGATTTTTCTAATCCGGCTACCCATTCCATGAATTGAGGGTGATTCACATTAGTTAATAAAGAGAATTCATCCTTTCTTAAAATTCCGAGTTCAATTTCGGTATTTTTTACGAGCAATACGCTAGGTACGGTGGTTTCAGAAAATACGGTAAGCTTTCCTTCTATCATCTTGATTTCAGATGTAAAGAAAACGGAGAGAGCGATAACAGATAACGAAATGATCAAAATCAGCGCACTGATTTTATACTTGATACTTAAATTAGAAAGTTTCATAGACTCACTGATAATGGGGGTTTGAAAGGCTCGGAGTCTATTACTGAGATTTGAAATATAGTGTGATTAATGTCTCAAATAAATTTATCGTGAATAAAATTAAGTCGTAATCTAAATGTTCATAATTAAAATAAATCCTTGTTATTTATAAAATTAATTATAATTTATAAATAAATGGAAATTAATAATGTGTTTCAATTTGGTGTTTATAGGAAAATTAACTGTTACATGATTATTATTTATTTTATCCCGATTTTTGTTTCTTATTATAG
>NZ_MQVK01000027.1:0-50741 GCF_002002385.1 Vibrio sp. SALL6 | reverse complement strand
CCGCTCGACGCCGTTATCGTCCCCCGAAGGTTCAGATAACTCGTTTCCGCTCGACTTGCATGTGTTAGGCCTGCCGCCAGCGTTCAATCTGAGCCATGATCAAACTCTTCAATTTAAAGTTTTTTCGGCTCAATGAATACTGAACATTACATAAAGTAATGTTTGAATTGACTGTGCTGAATCCGAAGATTCAATGGTCACTTCGTTTCATTGAAACCTAATTTGATACCGAGGTATCTAATTGGATTATCATCAACGAGTGCCCACACAGATTGATAGGTCTATATTGTTAAAGAGCTATTCTTCTTTGTGATTCACATCACTTCGGAAGAGGCGGCCATTCTAGCGAGATAATTTATTGTGTCAAACACTTTTTTAAAATTATTTCGTTTTTCTTTCTAGCCTTGCCAACCTTGCTGAAACCCTTGCGAGCCCTTGCCCTGTCGACGAGGTGGCATTATAGAGATCGCGCTCACATTGGCAAGTGTTATTTTGCAAAAATTGCAAAAATAATGATTAAACGACGACTTTTCGCCCAAAGCTTTATTTATCCAACTTTACCCAAAACTATCAAACAACTTATCCACAGAGTTATCCTAAAATGTGTATTTTTAATCCCATTACTTATGCCTATAAATAAAGAAAGCTGCATGATCGCAGCTTTCTTCTATAGATAGATATATCTGTAACTAGATACCTGAACCATCTTGTTCATTACCATCATCTTCATGAAGTCCACATTCACGCTTTAAACCAAAGAAGCGAGTTTCTTCCTCTGACATTCCTGGCTCCCATTTACGTGTCGTATGTGTATCCCCAACAGACAAGTAACCTTCTTCCCAAAGTGGATGATAGGTAAGACCATGTTGCTCGAGGTAGTAGTGAACATCTTTATTAGTCCAATCGATTACGGGCAGAAACTTAAACACGCCATTTTGAATCGACAGTATCGGTAAACCCGCTCGTGATTTACTTTGCTCTCTACGTAAACCTGAAAACCATGTTCCAACATTAAGTTCTTTCAATGCACGACGCATTGGCTCGACTTTATTTATTTTGTTGTACTTCTCGATCCCCTCAACGCCCTGCTCCCATAATTTGCCATAACGTGCTTCTTGCCATTGAGCACTTTGCTCCGCTCGATAAACTTTTAGATTAAGGTTGAGTTTTTCTGTCAACTCATCAATAAAGCGATACGTTTCTGCAAACAGATATCCGGTATCCGTAAGAATAATTGGGATGTCAGGTTTTTCTTGAGTCACAAGATGAAGCATGACAGCAGCTTGGATACCAAAGCTTGAGGATACCGCAAACTCTCCATCCAGATTTTCCAAAGCCCACTTTACTCGCTCTTGTGCCGACAGCTGTTCAAGTTCGACATTGATTTGTGCAAGACGGAGTATTTGCTCCGTCTTTGTTAATGTCAGTAACTCCGCCAGCTCCGGTTTGGAAGCCACAGAATCAAGCATAGAAGTCCCTCTTTGATACGAACACTTCTTGAATGATGCCTGCACGAATAGTGAAATCGCCAAAGGCTTCGCCTTCCTCACGCTCTTTCGACCATCGAGCCACCAGCAGATCAATCTCTTCTAGGATTTGTTTATCCGTGATGTTCTCTTTATACATTTTAGGTACGCGTGTACCAGCACGATTCCCCCCCAAATGTAAGTTGTAACGACCCGGCGCTTTACCTACCAGACCAATTTCAGCCAACATCGCACGGCCACAACCATTTGGGCACCCCGTCACGCGCAGAATGATATTGTCATTTTCTGGCAATCCGTGTTTTTCCAGAATGCCTTCAACATCCGTGACAAACTGAGGGAGGAAGCGTTCAGCTTCTGCCATCGCTAGAGGACAAGTTGGGAATGCCACACACGCCATTGAGTTTTTACGCTGCTCGCTGACATTGTCATCCATTAAGCCATGTTCACGAGCGATCTTTTCAATCTTCGCTTTTTCGCTTTTCGGTACACCCGCAACAATTAGGTTTTGGTTGGCGGTCATACGGAAGTCACCTTTGTGGATCTTCGCGATTTCAGCGACGCCCGTTTTCAGCGGCTTACCCGGATAATCCAGCAATCGACCATTCTCGATAAATAACGCCAAGTGGAATTTACCATCGATACCTTCTACCCAACCAATACGGTCACCACGCTCAGTGAACTCATACGGGCGGCTAGCTTCAAACTGAATGCCTGCGCGTTTTTCTACTTCTGCTTTAAAGACATCTGTACCGACGCGGTCGAGTGTGTATTTGGTTTTAGCGTTTTTACGGTTTGAACGGTTACCCCAGTCACGCTGAGTTGTTACAACCGCAGCCGCAACATCTAAGGTTTTTTCTAGAGGAATGAAACCAAAGTCATCAGCTCGGCGTGGGTAAGTCGACGTATCGCCATGCGTCATCGCCAAACCACCACCCACTAACACATTAAAGCCAACCAATTTGCCGTTATCGGCAATCGCAACGAAGTTCAAATCGTTCGCGTGGACATCCACATCATTTTGTGGAGGAATGACTACGGTTGTTTTGAACTTACGTGGTAAGTAAGTTTTGCCCAGAATCGGCTCATCTTCTTCGGTCGATTCGACTTTTTCTCCGTCTAACCAAATTTCAGCATACGCGCGAGTTTTAGGTAGAAGGTGTTCACTGATCTTCTTCGCCCACTCGTAAGCTTCTTGATGCAATTCAGACTCTACCGGGTTCGTGGTACACAGTACGTTACGGTTAACGTCTCCTGCTGTCGCGATTGAATCAATACCGATGCTGTTGAGCGTTTGGTGCATCAACTTGATATTTGGTTTTAATACGCCATGGAACTGAAACGTTTGACGTGTCGTCAGGCGAATACTTCCATATAACGAGTGTTCTGTAGCAAACTTGTCGATCGCCAGCCATTGTGTTGGCGTAATAATACCGCCAGGCATACGAGCACGAAGCATCACGTTATGAAGAGGCTCAAGCTTTTGCTTGGTACGCTCGTTACGGATATCGCGATCGTCTTGCTGATACATACCGTGGAAACGAATAAGCTGGAAGTTATCCGCTGTAAAGCCGCCAGTGATTCGGTCTTGCAAATCTTCGGCGATGGTTCCACGTAATAGATTGCTTTGTTTTTTTAGGCGTTCGTTATCAGATAGTGGCCCTAGCTCTTCGCCTAATACAATCTGCTTGTTATTTTCAGTAGAAAAAGTCATTAGTACACATCCCTCTGATAACGTTTCGCTTTACGTAAATCATTAATAAATTGTTCTGCATCGTCACGTGGCATCTTGCCTTCTTGCTCCGCAACAATGACCAATGCGTCATGGACATCTTTCGCCATACAAGTCGCATCACCACATACATAGATGTAAGCACCATCTTGAATCCACTGCCATACTTGCGCGGCGTTTTCTAAAATGCGGTGCTGTACATAAACTTTTTCTACTTGGTCACGACTGAAAGCAACATCTAAGCGGCTTAACACTCCCGACTTAAGGTATTTTTGCCATTCCACTTGGTACAAGAAATCTTGTGTGAACGTGCGATCACCAAAGAACAACCAGTTTTTACCTTCAGCATCGCGGTTTTCACGCTCTTGAATAAAGCTGCGGAATGGCGCAATACCAGTGCCCGGCCCAACCATAATGATCGGTGTATTATCATCTTCTGGCAGTTTAAAGTTATTGTTGTGCTCTACAAATACTTTTACGTCACCGCCTTCTTCTAGACGTTGAGCTAAGAAGCTCGATGCGCCACCGTAACGTTTTTCATCGTTGTGGTCATATTCAACCAACCCGACGGTAAGGTGTACTTCTTCATCCACTTCAGCTTGGCTAGAAGCAATAGAGTAAAGACGAGGCGTCAAACGGCGCAATAAACCAACCAACTCATCCGCGGTCAGTTTGGTTTTCTTCTCTGCGAATACATCAACAATTTGAGTGTTGGCAGAGTACTCACGAAGCTTGTCTTTATCTTCCACCAGCTTTTGTAGTTTCTTGCTGCCAGATAACTCGGCAAACTTAGCCACTAGCTGTGGGTTAGATGTCGTGATCTCGAACTTACCCACTAAAGCACTGTGAATAGATAAGCTTTCGCCATCAACGTCAACTGTTTCAACACCAGACAAACCAACTTTACCTAGAATTTCATTAGCAAGCTCAGAGCTGTTTTCGTACCACACACCCAAAGCATCACCTGGTTGATATGTCAGACCCGAACCATCTAGATCGATTTCAATATGGCGAACATCTTTACCCGAGTCTCGACCCGTGATCTTTTGGCTGGTGAGTAACGTCGCTGTGTATGGATTTTGTTTGTTGTACTGAGAATGTGAAGCTGCCGCTTGCCCTACAGGAAGTTGAACAATTTCCGCTTCATTGCCAGAAGATAGTGTCTCTTTAACTTTACCTAGCGCATTCTTGCGCCATTCTTCCGCTGCCGCTTCGTAATCCACATCGCAGTCAATACGGTCAATAAAAGACGTCGCGCCCAGTTTTGCTAAGTACATGTCAAAGTCTTTACCAGTTTGGCAGAAGAACTCATAACTAGAATCACCCAATGCAATCACACCATATTGAAGGTTTGATAGCTTAGGCGCTTTCTTAGATTGTAAGAACTCGTGCAGCTCAATGGCATTGTCTGGCGCTTCACCCTCACCGTTGGTAGAAGCAACAATGATGACGTGCGTTTCTTTGGCTAAGTTTTTGCCTTTGTAGTCGCTTGCGTCAAACAGCTCTACTGCAATTCCTTCTGCTTTCGCTTCTTGTTCTAACGCTTCAGCAACACCTTTTGCGTTACCGGTTTGAGAAGCAAAAATGATGGTCAACTTACCGGCAGGCTTTGCTGATACTGCGGCAGCTGCTTGGGCGATTGGTGTTGCCGCCGCACTTGGTTGATGTTGAGCTAAACCCCAAAAGTACCCACTGACCCAAGCAAGTTGCTGCGAAGACAACTCAGAGACAGTTTGTTGGAGTGAATTAAATTGTTGGTCATTCAGAGGGCTTGCGATCGGAGGATTTCCGCCTTGCCCATTATTATCTTCAGACACATTCTTGTGAGAATACTCATTCTTTTGAAAAGACATTATCACGACATCCCTATTCATTGCGTGACGATAGAGTACCCACTCTCCTTAATAACAAGAAAGAATAGAAGTGAATGTTTTATAACTTTTTGGAAGTAAGAACGGCTTACTTTTTGCTCAGCGATCTTCGATGCGGACTTGTTGAAAGCCCACCGCCATGGCTGATTTTGAGGCGGCATCTAAATCTTCATACAAACATTCTTCACCGTGACTGTCGGTCAGAAACACGAAACCACCTCGCGCATGCCTAAACTCAACAACCCATCCACCTTCTTGGATTGCTGGTTCAATAATGGCTTCAACAAGCTGGTTTTCACGAAATAGATGTCTTAGTTCATTTATTGTCATCGCTATCCCTGCTCTAACTTTCCCATTGCTCCTAAATAAGCATGGTCTACCTGAACAAAATAGGGAGAGAAATTCGAATAGATATAATGAAGTGGTATAAAAAAACGCCACTTATATCGTGGCGTTTTTAAAACCAAAGAAAGGCGTCGAATTAAAATGAGTATTCCGCACTAACAAAGAAGCCATTTGCGAAGATAAACTCTTTACCTAAGCTTGAGAGAAACACTTCCGACTCTAAATCGATCACGCGGTATCCACCACGGAAAGCCAACTGAGCGTCTTGTAGTGGCACATGGTATTGAATGCCAGCCATTAAGTCCGTGCTCTTGATGCCTTTGTTGTCACCAAAGTTCATCTCACCAATCACATCAAAGTTCGTATTAGGCACTTGGATCTCTGCGTAGCCGTACCAAGCCCAGATAAGCTCATCAAACTCTTCAGTACGCTTATTTGTACCAGCATCAATGTATTTCGTATCGCTTAGATTGCTGAATGTAACACCCGCATCAAAATGCAATAGATCATGGTCTAGCACTTGGTAGTACATGGTTAAATCGAGTTTATCAAAGCCCATGTAATCGGCATCAACACTTGAGTAACGTAGACGTGCATTCGGTACGTATTTCACATCGTGCTCAATGGCAGCGTAAAAAGTACCCGTTGTACTGCTATCTCTTCTTACTTCATTAACTTTTGTATCTGCACCCCATACTTCTGCCCCCACTTTTGCGGAAAAAGAAGATTCTGCGAATGTAGGAAGAGATGCGGCTAATGATAATGCTGTTAAAGCGATGGTCGCTTTATTTGTCATGGAATGTGTACTCCGAGATAGCTGATATTCAACAATGAGGGCGTGAGGGGAAATATACCATACTCTCACGCCTCGCTATCAACTAAATCGTCTATACCCAACTATTTATAACGCGGTTGGGCAACGAAGTGTTTGAAAAACCAAATACCCAATGCGATGACGATTAGCCATGGCAATAGTTTGAGTACCGCTCCGACCATGCCAAGCAAAAACATCACAACCAACGCAATACCTGTTGCAGCGAACACCGTCATCATTGTGATGCCTGTTACTAATAGGGTCGCGGCAAATACTAAAATAAAGATCAGTTCCAACATAATCACTTCTCCATTTGTTTTCATCAACACAGAGCAGTTTCCATACCAACTTATCGAGCTTTAATTAAGATTATGATTTTTAAATAAAAATAAAGCCAGAGACATTTCTGCACTCTGGCTTATTTATTCGCTAGTTGGTGTTTTTAACCAACCACTGGTGAATTTTACACATTCAGTTCTTTTGGAATCTTCGCTAAGGCATCTTGCAGCACTTCTAGACCAGAGCCTGGCTTGTGCGCATTTTCACTGATGTGACGGCGCCATTGACGAGCACCCGGCATATTTTGGAACAGACCCAACATGTGACGCGTGATATGACCAAGGTACGCACCTTTCGCAAGCTGCGCTTCAATGTATGGGTACATCTCTTCAACAATTTCGCTGCGCTTCTTCACCGGAGCAGCAGAACCAAACAGCTCTTGGTCCACCGAGGCAAGCAAGTAAGGGCTTTGGTAAGCCTCACGACCGATCATCACACCATCAAGATGCTGAAGGTGCGCTTTCGCTTCTTCCAGGGATTTCACGCCACCATTCACCGCGATGGTTAGGTGAGAAAAGTCTTGCTTCAATTGGTATGCACGTGGGTAGTCCAACGGTGGGATCTCGCGATTTTCTTTCGGGCTTAGACCGCTAAGCCAAGCCTTTCGCGCGTGAATAGTAAACTGTTCACAGCCACCCTTCTCTGAAACGATAGAAATGAAGTCAGTCAGGAACTCGTAAGAATCTTGATCGTCAATACCGATACGTGTCTTAACCGTAACAGGAACATCAACCACATCTTTCATTGCAGCGACACAATCCGCGACCAATTGTGGCTCCGCCATCAGGCAAGCACCAAAGCGACCATTTTGGACACGATCTGATGGGCAACCTACGTTTAAGTTAATCTCATCGTAGCCACGCTCTTGCGCCAGTTTGGCACACTTGGCCAAATCTTGTGGGTTTGAGCCCCCTAACTGAAGGGCTAACGGATGCTCTTCTTCGTTGTAAGCGAGGAAATCTCCTTTTCCATGAATGATCGCGCCTGTCGTCACCATCTCAGTGTACAGCAGGGTTTCTTTGGTCATTAAGCGATGGAAGTAGCGACAATGACGATCGGTCCAATCCAACATTGGAGCTACAGAGAGCCTGCAAGAATGAGTCATGATTTAAACACCCGTTTTTATGTTGCCAAGGTCGAGCGCAGCTGTGCGCTCAAAAATTAAGTCGGACATTGTATACCCAGTCACCTTTAGGTGCTAGCGTCAACGAGCATGACTTAGTCTACAGAGGCGACGACGGCTTGAAAGCCAGTCACTTTGCACCAACAAGATATGCAAACTAACGTAGATATTCCTTTATAACCGCCGTCCATAGAAAACACACAATGGTCAATTTATACGCAACCATCTTAACTTTGTGATTGCCATTTTGACTTCTGAATGACAGGGAATGACTTTAATTCATGATTTTCGTTCTGAACCTAGGTAAAATGAGGCATTTCTAAACGAACTTCGTTTAGAAATGATTTATCATAGAGCTCGTCCGATAGTTATGGTGAAAGGTTTGAACCCAACAATCATGGAACAAATTGAAAATATCTGCGCAGAGCGTGGAGTAAGATTGACTCCGCAACGCCGACGCGTCTTTGAACTCATTTGTTCTAATCGCCGCGCCTCAAGTGCGTACGAACTATTGGAGCAACTAAAAGAGAGTGAGCCTCAGGCTAAGCCTCCAACGGTTTATCGTGCGTTAGATTTTCTCCTAGAACAAGGATTTATCCATCGAGTCGAATCAACAAACAGTTTTATAACTTGTTGTTCTTTCAATACTCAACAGCACTTCTTCCAACTACTGATTTGCGATAAGTGTGGTGATGTCGTTGAACTCGAAGATGAGACACTGATATCCTTGTTAACCGAAAATGCCGAGAAGCTTGGATTCAAACTGACCAACCACGTGATTGAAACTCATGGTGAATGCCAGGCCTGTTCCTCCGAGACGAAAGACAAAGTATAGAAGAACGTTATGCGCGCTGAATTTGTAAACCCGTTTTTAGCCTCTTTAATAAACGTGCTAAAAACCATGGCTTCTCTTGAGCTGAAGCCACAAAAACCGCGAATCAAAAAGGATGAGATCGCACGAGGTGACGTTTCTGGTTTGATTGGCATGGTAGGTCCACAAACACGTGGTTCCATGTCCATAACCTTTGATGAAGCGTTAGCGCTAGAAATCATGCAAAACATGCTTGGTGAGCGTCCAAATGGACTCAATGAAGAAGTGACCGATATGGTAGGTGAGATCACCAACATGGTTACTGGTGGTGCCAAGCGCATTCTGGCTGAAAGCGGATTTGATTTTGATATGGCAACTCCGGTGGTGGTATCTGGCCGAGGCCATACGATTCGCCACAAATGTGAAGGCTCAATCATCATCATGCCTTTCTCTTCCCAATGGGGAAATGCCTTCATCGAAATCTGCTTCGAATAAAAGAGAAAAAATAGGTTGGCCAGTGCCAACCTATTTTGTTTCTGCCTCAGGCAATAAAAAAGGTCAGCATTTGCTGACCTTTTCTTTTTCTATTCAAACATTCATTAAGCTTTGAACGCTTTAAATGCATTGATTAGACCGTTTGTTGAGCTGTCGTGCGAGCTAATTTGAGACGCATCTGCTAGCTCAGGTAGGATTTGGTTAGCCAGTTGTTTACCTAACTCCACGCCCCACTGGTCGAAGCTGAAGATATTCCAGATAACACCTTGTACGAAGATTTTGTGTTCGTACATTGCGATCAGGTTACCTAGTGTACGAGGCGTGATTTGCTTCACTAGGATAGAGTTGGTTGGGCGGTTACCTTCAAATACTTTGAATGGTGCAATCGCTGCCACTTCTTCAGCATTCTTACCTGCTTTCACCAACTCTTCTTTCACGGTTTCTTCACTCTTACCAAACGCTAGTGCTTCAGTTTGCGCAAAGAAGTTCGACATCAGTTTTTGGTGGTGATCGCTAGCTGGGTTGTGACTGATTGCTGGTGCAATGAAGTCACATGGGATCAGCTTAGTGCCTTGGTGGATCAACTGGTAGAACGCGTGCTGACCGTTTGTACCAGGTTCACCCCAGATGATAGGGCCCGTTTGGTAAGTCACTGCGTTGCCGTCACGGTCAACGTACTTACCGTTAGATTCCATGTTACCTTGCTGGAAGTACGCCGCGAAACGGTGCATGTACTGATCGTAAGGCAGGATTGCTTCTGATTCCGCGCCATGGAAGTTGTTGTACCAAATACCGATAAGCGCAAGGATCACAGGGATGTTGCTTTCTAGGTCTGTTGATACGAAGTGGTTATCCATCTCGTGAGCGCCGTCTAGAAGCTCAATGAAGTTGTCGTAACCAACTGCTAGTGCAATTGAAAGACCGATTGCTGACCATAGTGAGTAACGACCACCAACCCAGTCCCAGAACTCAAACATGTTGTCTGTGTCGATACCGAACTCAGATACCGCTGGAGCGTTAGTAGACAGCGCAGCGAAGTGCTTAGCCACATGCGCTTGATCACCCGCAGACTCTAGGAACCAATCACGTGCAGTGTGCGCGTTAGTCATGGTTTCTTGAGTTGTGAACGTCTTAGACGCGATCAAGAATAGCGTTGTTTCTGGGTTAACTTTCTTCAACGTTTCAACGATGTGAGTACCATCAACATTAGATACGAAGTGAAGGTTTAGGTGGTTTTTGTATGGCGCTAGAGCTTCCGTCACCATGTAGGGACCAAGGTCAGAGCCGCCGATACCGATGTTTACGATATCTGTGATTGCTTTACCTGTGTAACCTTTCCACTCACCGCCGATTACACGCTCAGTGAATGATTTCATTTTCTCAAGAACCGCGTTTACCGCTGGCATTACGTCTTCGCCGCCAACCATTACTGGTTTATTCGAACGGTTACGTAGTGCAGTGTGCAGAACAGCGCGACCTTCTGTTTGGTTGATCGCTTCACCACTGAACATCGCTTCAATTGCAGACTTAAGCTCAGTCTCGTTAGCAAGAGCGAACAGGTGCTTCAGAGTTTCCTCGTTGATGAGGTTCTTTGAGTAATCGACTAGGATGTCTGAGCCGAAACGTGCAGAGTATTTGTCAAAACGCGCCGCGTCTTGAGCAAACAGCTCTTTAAGATCCATATCTTGTGCAGATTCGAAATGCGCAGTTAGCGCTTTCCAAGCTTGTGTTTGCGTTGGATTGATATTTTTCAACATGGTCTTTATCCCGATGTTACAGTAGGTTCCATTCCTTACAGTCTAGCGAAAACTGTGGAATCCCCGATTTAGCAAATAGAATATTAATGAGATGTTTGGGCGAATTGCCACAAAACAAGTCTTTGTAATTTTTTTTCAGGCGCCAATTATGACCGAGTGCTTTTACCCTCACATTGAGTTAGGTCACGTTCCCTGCCCTGAAATTGAACAATTCATTTATGATGGCAAGAATCATATCACTTACTTATGACAGGCTCTAATTGGAATAGGATAGACGCCAATTTATAAATTTCCAAAGGAACACGTATGTGGGCACAAAAAACACTGCAATTAAAAGCAAGAAGTCGGGGTTTTCATCTAATTACTGATGAAATTGAACAACAATTACCGCAAATAAACGAGTTTTCAGTAGGTTTGTTACATCTATTTATTCAACATACCTCCGCCAGTCTGACCTTAAATGAGAATGCCGACCCAACCGTTCGCATGGACATGGAAGCACATTTCAACAAATTTGTGCCTGAGCGTGCACCCTATTATCAGCACACCTATGAAGGTGATGACGACATGCCCGCACACATTAAAACATCACTGCTTGGCAGCAGTGTGACGATACCGATCCAAAACGGCCGATTAGCATTGGGAACATGGCAGGGTATTTACTTGGGTGAACACCGAGACTTTGGTGGTAGCCGTCGCGTGATTGCAACCATCAATGGTGAATGAGAGAGATAAAACAAAGGCTAACCGTATGGTTAGCCTTGCTCTTTCTATTTGGTGTATTCCATCTCGACACGTGGGGTCAATTTGGTCACCAACTCGTAAGCTATCGTCCCAATATGATTTGCGACTTCTTCAACGGGCAGTTCCTTACCCCAAAGAATCGCTTCGTCACTGACTTTATCTGTCGCATCAGGACCTAAATCCACGGTCAGCATATCCATTGACACTCGCCCCGCGACCGGTACTTTGCGACCATTGACCCATACTGGAGTGCCGTTAGGAGCACTTCTTGGGTAACCGTCGCCGTAGCCCACTGCGATGACGCCAACTTTGGTGTCGCGTTCACTGGTCCAGATACCGCCGTACCCCACGCTTTCACCTTTCTTCACTTCACGAACTGCAATCAGGTGTGACTTCAAGGTCATTACTGGTTGGTAGCCCAAATCTTGCGCCGTTTTGTCACTAAAGGGCGACACACCATACATAATGATCCCTGGTCGAACCCAGTCCAACTGACTCTGAGGCCATGCCAACAAGCCCGCCGATGCTGCCAACGAACGCTCACCCTGACAGCCTGACGTCAATGCCATAAATAACTCTATTTGTTGCGGCGTGATATTGCTATCCAGCTCATCCGCACAACCAAAGTGGCTCATGTATCGTAATGGCTTCGCCACATTCGGGCACTCTTTTAGGCGAGAGATAAATTCATCATACTGCTCAGGGCGAACGCCTAAACGATGCATCCCGCTGTCGATCTTCAGCCAAACGACCACTGGCGTTTCTAAATCCGCTTGTTCCAATGCGGTAAGCTGCTCTTCACAATGCACCACAGTTTGAATGTTGTTCGTCACTAAAACAGGCAGATCACCCGGCGAGTAAAAACCTTCTAGCAATAGAATCGGCTTTACCACACCGCAAGCGCGCAGTTGCAGCGCCTCTTCAATACGAGCCACACCAAAAGCATCAGCATGATTAGCATGTTTCGCCACATGACGGAGACCATGACCATAACCATTAGCTTTGACTACAGCCATGACCTTACTATCTGGCGCTTGTGCTTTCACACGCAGCAAGTTGTGCTGCAACGCAGACAAGTCAATGCATGCTTTTGCGGCTTTCATGTAGCTCATCGCATTACTCATCATCAATATCGAATGCTGGACCCGCGTAATTGTCAAAGCGCGAGTGTTGTCCTTGGAAGGTAAGTCGTACCGAACCGATAGGGCCGTTACGTTGCTTACCGATAATTATTTCCGCCGTGCCTTTGTATGGGCTATCCGGGTGATATACCTCATCACGGTAGATGAACATGATCAAGTCGGCATCCTGCTCGATGGAACCCGACTCACGCAAGTCCGAGTTAACAGGTCGTTTATCCGCTCGTTGCTCTAGGGAACGGTTTAGCTGCGATAGTGCCACAACTGGCACATTCAACTCTTTCGCCAGTGCTTTAAGCGAGCGAGAAATCTCAGCAATCTCTAGGGTACGGTTATCGGTTAGCGAAGGCACGCGCATCAACTGAAGGTAATCGACCATGATCATCGACAGACCTCCGTGCTCACGAGCAACGCGACGGGCACGTGAACGTACTTCAGTTGGCGTTAAGCCTGAACTGTCATCGATGTACATGTTTTTCTTCTGCATCAGGATACCCATAGTAGAAGAAATTCGAGCCCAATCTTCATCATCTAACTGACCCGTACGGATCTTGGTTTGGTCTACACGAGACAAAGACGCCAACATACGCATCATCAACTGTTCGGCTGGCATCTCTAACGAGAAAATCAAGACTGGTTTATCTTGCTGCATTGCCGCGTTTTCACACAAGTTCATCGCAAAGGTGGTTTTACCCATCGATGGACGCGCTGCCACAATAACTAAGTCAGAACCTTGGAGACCCGCGGTCTTTTTGTTGAGATCAGTAAAACCAGTATCTACCCCTGTGACACCATCTTGCGGCGTTTTGTACAGCAGTTCGATACGTTCTAGCGTCTTTTCGAGGATGTTGTCGACGTTTTGTGGACCTTCGTTTTCACTGGTGCGAGACTCGGCGATAGCAAAAACTTTACTCTCCGCCATGTCTATTAGATCTTCAGAACTGCGACCTTGAGGATCGTACCCCGCATCCGCAATTTCGTTCGCAACACCAATCAAACCACGGACGATCGCACGCTCTGCCACGATGTCTGCGTAGGCATTAATGTTGGCAGCACTTGGGGTGTTTTTCGCTAAATCTGCAAGGTAAGCAAAACCACCCACATCTTCTAGTTGCTCATGGCGCTCTAGGTGCTCTGACAAAGTGATAAGGTCAAGCGGTTTGCCCGACTCCAGAATGGTTTTCACACCTTCAAAAATTAGACGGTGCGGACGGCTATAGAAATCACTGGCGACCACTCGCTCAGCAACGGTATCCCAACGTTCATTGTCCAGTAAGAGACCACCAATCACTGATTGCTCCGCTTCTAGTGAGTGAGGTGGCACTTTGATTGCGTCGACCTGACTATCTGAAGGTTTGCGATTTCTGTTTTCCGCCATGACTTTGCTCGATAACTACTAATGACCCACGATTATAACCTTAAAGTTAACTAAGATGCTTCCCCGATGCGACAATTACTTGTTAAGAAATCAGCATGTGATTAGCTTAAGGGAGCAATGGGTGAATCACGCCTAGCTCCAATAAAATTTAACCTACCATTGACCCAACCAAGTATCTGTATCAGTATCATCCTCCTCCTTTTTAATTACGTTCGAGGTTGATGTGTTCCGAGACTGGTTACTTAGCTTGAGCTTGCTATGCACTGGTGCATCGTACGCTGAAGAATCAGTACCGCCAGAGCCAAATATTGATGTGCCCAACCCTCTGAAAACTGAGGTGGAATTTGGCTATCAAGCTCACACAGGTAACACGGACTCTCGTTCCCTGAATGCTCGCTTGAGTGCGGAGTATACGTCTGGCAGGCACCGTTCTAACGGTGAATGGAAGTATTACAACCTTTATAAAGATGGTGAAGAAGACAAACGCTCTTCCACCTATTCTGTGCAAAGCGACTACAAATTAGGTCCCAAAACCTATCTGTACGGTAGCTTCAAAGGGGTAGATTCGCGCTACAGTGCTTATTTTAAAGATCACACGTTATCGGGAGGCTTAGGTTACCAGTTTTCCTACACTGATAACTTTATCTTAGAAGTAGAGGTGGGGCCTGGTTTTCGTTATCAAGAACCTAACCTAGATGAAATCGACGACGATGATATTATCTTTCCCAACATCGTGCGTGAAGGGATCTTCCGTGGCAACCTCAATACCACTTGGCATGTACTGGAGAATCTCAGTTTAGCTGCTGACATAACATTGGTCACTGGTCAAAGTAACACGCGTGTGGATAGCGATCTGAGTGCCACTAACAACATCACCGAGGATATCGCCTTAAAGCTCGCTCACTCGCGTCAGTATCACGATAAGGTCCCAGAGGGGCTGAGTAAAGCGGACAGTGTGTTCTCCGTCAATCTACTTTTCGCGTTTTAATCTCCAATTTTTATCACTCAATTTCAGACAAAAAAAAGCACCTCCGAAGAGGTGCTTTTTAGTATTTCGTCTTGATACTGAATTACTCAGCAGCAACAACCTGTACTTTCGCAGTAGCGAAAACTTCAGAGTGAAGTTGAACGCTGATCTCGAACTCACCAGTTGTACGTAGAGCACCTTCAGGAAGGCGAACTTCGCTCTTAGCAACTTCAACGCCTGCCGCTGTGATAGCGTCAGCGATGTCACGAGTACCGATTGAACCGAATAGTTTGCCTTCGTCACCAGCTTTAGAAGCGATAACAACTGCTTCTAGAGCGTTAACTTTCTCAGCGCGAGCTTCTGCAGCAGCTAGTTGCTCAGCAACTTTAGCTTCTAGTTCAGCACGACGTGCTTCGAACATTTCAACGTTGCCTTTAGTAGCCATAACTGCTTTACCCTGAGGGATAAGGAAGTTACGAGCGTAGCCAGATTTAACGTTTACTGTATCGCCAAGACCACCTAGGTTACCGATTTTATCAAGTAGAATAACTTGCATTGCTTAATCCTCTTTCTTAATAAACGGAACCGATTACTGATGCTTGTCAGTGTACGGTAGTAGAGCTAGGTAGCGTGAACGCTTGATAGCACGTGCTAGTTGACGCTGGTACTTAGCGCTTGTACCAGTGATACGGCTAGGTACGATTTTACCAGCTTCAGTGATGTAGTTTTTAAGAGTTGCTACGTCTTTGTAATCAATCTCTTGTACGCCTTCTGCTGTGAAACGGCAGAATTTACGACGACGGAAGAAACGAGCCATGGGCTATCTCCTGATCTTAAATTTGAGTAATGTTGTCGGCATGTAACACTAATTTCCCAACGCCATTTCGGCCGGTCTGATAAGCGACAAAACCACTTACCTTAATGTTACTGCCTGGTACTAAATTCTGAGTGATTGCTTGTGACCTAAGCCCGCTGACGACTACCGGCATACGACAATAAACTTGTCTCGGTAAATCAGCTTCGATAACAGTAGAGCGATGCTCTAACCAAAACCGACAGTGTTCAATGCCACTAGGGCTTTTACTACGAATGGGCGGTTTGGCAATGGTGCCGCTCAGCTCCATTCGGTTGGTCATAACAAAACTTACTCAGCAGCTTCTGATTTAGCTTCAGGCTTAGCTTCAGAACGCTCTTCACGACGTGGAGCACGCTCTTCTTTTTGCTTAAGCATGATAGATTGCTCAGTGATCGCTGCTTTAGTACGCATGATCATGTTACGTAGAACTGCATCGTTGAAACGGAAAGCAGTTTCTAGCTCATCGATTACAGCTTGGTCAGCTTCAACGTTCATTAGAACGTAGTGAGCTTTGTGAAGCTTGTTGATTGGGTAAGCCAGTTGACGGCGGCCCCAGTCTTCTAGACGGTGGATTTTACCGCCAGCTTCAGTGATAGAACCAGTGTAACGCTCGATCATGCCAGCAACTTGCTCGCTTTGATCTGGGTGCACCATGAATACGATTTCGTAATGACGCATGGGTTGCTCCTTACGGATTATTCAGCTTCCACAATTGGCTCAGTCGTCCAGAGGAAGCAAGGAACTAAAGATAATTGACTGAGTTTAAGGAGCACGAATAGTACAGAAAGGCCGCAAAATAGGCAAGTGATTATTTACGGGATGTGCGGGATATTTCTTGCTGGCTTCACCCCAGATACGACAAAGGCTACCAGTTGAGAGGCAGCCTTTAAAATCAGAGGATTACAGCGCTTATTTTTAGCTCTTACTCTACTTGAGCAAGTTCAGTACGCATTTGGTCGATCACTTGTTTGTAATCTGGCTGACCAAAAATAGCGGAACCCGCCACAAACATGTCTGCACCCGCTTCAGCGATTTCACGAATGTTGTCTACCTTCACGCCACCATCAATTTCCAGACGGATATCGCGACCAGACTCATCGATCATCTTACGTACTGCGCGCAGTTTATCTAGCGTGTGAGGAATGAAGGATTGACCACCAAAACCTGGGTTTACTGACATCAGTAGGATCAAGTCAACTTTGTCCATGATGAACTCAAGATGCGCGAGCGGTGTTGCAGGGTTGAGTACCACACCCGCTTTACAGCCGTGCTCTTTGATAAGCTGAAGCGTACGGTCAACGTGATCAGAGGCCTCAACGTGGAAGGTGATCATCGATGCGCCAGCTTTCGCAAAGTCAGGGATGATGCGATCTACCGGTTTCACCATGAGATGAACGTCGATTGGCGCAGTAATGCCGTAATCGCGGAGCGCTTTACACACAGGAGCACCAAAAGTCAGGTTTGGCACATAGTGGTTATCCATAACATCGAAATGCACCACATCCGCACCCGCTGCGAGTACTTTTTCTACGTCTTCACCTAGACGCGCAAAATCAGCCGATAAAATGGATGGAGCAATAAGAAAATCTTTCATACCTGACCTCAGTAGTGACGAGCAAAACAGCAAACCAATTTGCGCGCAATTCTACCGAAGCCAGTGGGGAGATCCACTATTTAGAGAAAATAGTATCAGAACTATGAAGCCGCGCTATCTGATTCCGGCACTTTGAACAGGGCGAGCAGTTCGTCAACTTTGTTACGACCACTACCGTTACGGCTGATGGTACGTTTCACTTTCACCACACTTAAATCCGCACCATGGTAAAGGCGGCGCGTTAGCGTCGTGTCGTGATTTGAAATCAACACAGGAATACCACGCTCGGTAGCCGTTCTTTCTGCAATGTCGGCTAATGCAGCTTGGTCGTCCAACGTGAAACCATTACCAGCGTATGAGGTGAAGTTTGCCGTGTTTGAAAGTGGCGCATAAGGTGGATCGCAATACACAACACTGCCCTTGCGCGCACGACGAAATGTTTCAGGATAACCTTCACACACAAACGTGGCTTTTTTGGCTTTCTCAGCAAAAAACTCCAATTCCGCCTCTGGGAAATAAGGCTTTTTGTAAGAGCCAAACGGCACGTTGAAGCCACCTTTTTTGTTGTAACGGCATAAGCCATTAAAGCCAAAGCGGTTCATGTAGAGGAACGCAAGTGAGCGATACATTACGTCGTCAGTTTTATTAAACTCCGCGCGAATGCTTAAGTACGCTTCTTTGCGATTATTTTCAGCTACAAACCAGCGTTTCGCTTCCGAGATATACTCCTCAGGACGCTCTTTCAGCAGGTTGTAGAGATTAATCAGGTCGGGGTTGATATCCGCCAGCAGATAGTGGTCATAGTCGGTGTTCAGAAAAACCGAGCCAGCACCAACAAAAGGTTCAACTAGCTTTCGAGCCGGTGGCAAATGACGTTGGATGTCTTCAACCAGTCCGTATTTTCCTCCAGCCCATTTAAGAAAGGCTCGTTGCTTTTTCATCTATTGCTCTATTCTATCGACCAAAAATTAAGGCTGCGGAATGTAACATATTTTTCAGCGAAGCTCAGGATTATTTCACGCGATCAATTTCTCGCTGTACTTGACCTAGCGATTTTGCCCATGGGCTCACCGACTTAAGTGAATCTGGCAGCTTCTCTACCGCGTCTCGAGCCATTTGAATTGTCGGATAATCTTGGTAAGTCACGATGTACCATTCCGTTCCACTGCGAACCGTCGGATAAATGCGTACCTTGTTATTCAGCTGATGCTCATCAAGAAAAGCTTGCACATCTTCCATTGATGTCATGGCTGCTAACTGCAAGGTGTACGCTCTTGGAGATAACGCTTTTAACTCTTCACGTGAAAACGAGAATTTGACGATAGGTTTACTTGAGGTCGTCTCTGTTTTCGCAACCTCTTCTGATGCGGCATCGCTTGGCTTCACCACTTTAATCAAAGAAGAGTTTGTCTCTGACTGGGTTTTCGCTTGAGGTTCAGCCCCTTCTACTAACGCTTTAATATTGTCTGTATTCGCTTGCTCAGGCTTACCTTCTAACAGAGCATCAACCACGTCAGATTCAATCACCACACGCTGCTGGGTGTCATCATTTCCGACGCTTGCTACTTCTTCTGTCACCGTTGGTGGCAATGAGTTGGAATCGTCAGTCGCATCTGATAAATCGCCGTCATTTGGCAAGTCGTCAGTCACTGAGGTTAAATTAGATTCTGATGGCGAAAGAGTCGGCTCAGTGAGTGTCGGAATGGCAGTTTGCTCGATGCTTCCCGTGATCTGCTGCGCTTTGTCATCTGGGCTTGGCTGATTAAACATCCACCAATAACCACCAGCGGCCAGCAACAGTAGCACCAAAACCACTAATGCGATGTTGAGTGGCGATCCGACAATTGAACGGATAATGATCCTTTTTTCCACTTTCATCTCTCCTAATGCCATGATGTCACCCGGAATCGGGTCGACTTTCTTAAATGCATCTCGAACACGTTTCTCCGCATCGTCATCGACATACCTAACCACTAGTGATTCGAAGAAACGACGCGCTTCCACTTCGGATAGCATATCGATATCAAGTTCAACTGGCTTAAGTTCTTGCCCATAACTCAATCGAGACAAGACCGACTCCAAACGCCCAGACTGAGTAAAAAGCAACACGTTGATCGTCCAGTTCGGCTTTTCATGCGCCTCTAAGACTAACGTCCATAACTCCGAAACGAGCGTTTCACTAAGTAAATGAGCGTCATCAATAACAATCGCAATATCGCAAGGCTCACCTTCGAGAATACGCTCTAGACTGTCGAGTAAAGGCTCTTGTTGATTAAACAATGCATCGGAAACCAGCTGACTCAAGATGAGGACGCGACGCTGCACGTCATCTTGGGTCGCATGGCAAAGTAACAAACATTGATTTTTGTTACTCGCACCCAGCTCAAGGTATCGTTGCGCCAGCCAAGATTTTCCATACCCATCAGGGCCATTGATCGCAATAAGGTTGGAGCCAAAGTTGGTCAACAACTCCAATCTATCCAATAACTCGGTTTGAGAATCTAATTCCAGAACGTGAGCAAAACTCATCTAATAACCTTCTTAAACAACAAGAATGACGCCAGATGGCGTCATTACAAGGTTAAATACTGCGACCGAAATCAATAGCCTGCTGAATCACTTCTTGTGAAGTATCGGCTATCACTTCCGCACTGCCAATTCCGGTTGGTAGAACTAAGCGCAATTGACCTGACAGCACTTTTTTATCACGCATCATATGCTTGATAAAGTCATCAAAACTCATGCTGTCGGGTGTGTGGACTGGCAATTTCGCTCTGCGCAACAATGCCACAATACGCTCAAACTGCTCTTCAGAAATCAATCCACGCAGAAGTGACGTTTTGGCCGCCATCACCGTACCAGAAGACACCGCCTCACCATGTAACCAATTGCCGTAGCCTAATTCAGCTTCTATCGCATGACCGAAAGTGTGACCCAAATTGAGCAACGCACGAATTCCAGACTCTTTTTCGTCTTGTGCAACCACTTCAGCTTTAATTTGGCAGCAACGTGCAATGGCATAGGTAAGCGCGTCTTCATCCAACGTGTATAAACGGTCTAAATTTTCTTCCAGCCAATCAAAGAATGCACCATCATAAATAATGCCGTATTTGATCACTTCAGCGATACCAGCAGCAAATTCACGCTCAGGTAGCGTCGATAAACAGTTGGTATCGATGATCACCGCTTTCGGTTGGTAAAATGCGCCAATCATGTTTTTACCTAGCGGATGATTGACTGCCGTTTTGCCGCCAACGGAAGAATCCACTTGGGACAACAACGTCGTTGGAATTTGGATAAAGTCCACACCTCGCTGATAACAGGCTGAAGCAAAACCGACGAGATCTCCGATTACACCACCACCGAGGGCAATAATGACCACATCACGAGCATAACTTCCCTCTAGCAGGAAATTCATGACTTGGTTAAACACATCCAAGTTTTTGTACTGCTCGCCATCAGGCAACTCAAGTAACGAAGCATCACAACCAAGTTGTTTTAGTTGATGAAGGATTTTATTGGCATACAAAGGTGCCACTGTGACATTACTGATCACAACGACTTTTTGATTGGTATTTTTGTTTGAGAGAACTTGAGAAAGGTACGCCGGGTCCTCAAACAACCCGGCGCCTATAGAGATTGGGTAGCTACGCTCTGCTAGATTGACCGTAATCCGTTCCATCGGTGTGCTCCAATTAAAAGAAGATAAGTACTTATCTCTCTTCTAGCATTTTTACGATCTGGTTGGCTACCACTTTTGCACTTTGATCGTCAGTGCGAACAGTGTAATCCGCTACTTCTTCGTATAACGGGTTACGTTCTTCAGCTAATTGCTCCAATACTTCACGAGGGTTGTCCGTTTGAAGTAGAGGACGCTTCTTGTCACGGTTAGTACGTGCAAGTTGCTTTTCAATTGTCGTTTCTAGGTAAACAACTACACCGCGAGCAGAAAGACGGTTACGGTTCTCTTTGCTTTTCACAGAGCCGCCGCCAGTTGCCAGCACGATGCCTTGTTCTTGAGTCAGATCTTCAAGTACCGCTTCTTCACGCTTACGGAAGCCTTCTTCACCTTCTACATCAAAAACCCAAGAGATGTCTGCACCAGTGCGTTCTTCAATCACTGTATCGGAGTCAACAAACTCCATATGCAGTTGCTGTGCTAGATGTCTACCAATTGTACTTTTGCCGGCGCCCATTGGGCCAACAAGGAAAATATTACGTTTCTCAGCCATGTTTAGCAGTAATTTACAACATTGATTCAATAAGATCGCCACAAGAAAACACAGCTAAACCGCTGTTCTACAAGGCTTGTGGCACCAGTTCCTCACAGATAATTCGTGATAAGACCCGAAATTATCCAAGCATGGTGCCACTAATGCAACTTTATTTTTGATCTAATCGCCTATTTACTTGATAGCCACTACTGAATAACGACCTTAGGCGTAACGAAAATTAGTAACTCACTTTTACCAACGTTTTCGTAACTTCGGCGGAAAAGTGCGCCTAATAGCGGAAGATCGCCCAACAATGGCACTTTATCCACTGAGTTAGTAATGCTGTGCTGAAAAATACCACCGAGCACAACCGTCTCACCATTATTCACCAGAACTTGGGTGCCAATCCGCTGCGTATCAATTGCCATTGCCTCTCCTGTGCCCGTTTTCACTACCTTACCAGGTCGGTCTTGGGTCACACTCAGATCCAACACTAAACGATTGTCAGGTGTGATCTGCGGTGTCACCTTCAAGCTCAACACCGCTTTTTTAAAGGTCACTGACGTTGCACCACTCGATGAAGATTCTAGATAAGGAATTTCGGTACCTTGTTCAATGTACGCGGGCTTCTTATTGGTCGTAATCAATCGTGGGCTCGAAATGATTTCTGCTTTTGATTCTTGCTGCAATGCAGACAGCTCTAAGTCCAATAATGTATCAGAACCTAACTTTGCCACTTGGAACGCAATGCTCGCCGCATTCGGGTTGGTCGCGGCTAAATTCACATTAAGAAAATCATCGATACCAACACCATCACCACCCTCTTCACCTTCGCCATCACCACCACCTTCGTACAAACCGATTGTCGCTAGGTTGTTCTCAATAGAGCCACCAACGGTGTTATTACCATTAATAGATGTGAAGCCCCAACGAATACCTAACTCATCCATGTTACCCTCACTGATGGTGACAATTCGGGCTTCAATTTGTACTTGTTTGACTGGGATATCGAGCGATTCAATGATTTCGCGAATAACGGCGATGTTCTCTGGCAATTCTCTGATTAATAGCGAATTGGTTCGCTCATCAATGGTCATACTGCCACGCTCTGACAACATACTAATGTTGCCTTCACCATTGATCATCTCTGCAATATCCGAAGCTTTAGCAAAATTGACTTTGATGATTTCTGATGAAAGCTCCCCCATTTCTTCCGTCAGTTTTTGTTTTTCTAACTGCTGCTTCTCGCGCAAATCCAGCTCATCGGTCGGAGCGACCAAAATCACGTTGCCATCAACACGCTTATCTAACCCTTTCACTTGCAAGATGATGTCGAGCACTTGCTGCCACGGCACACCATCAAGACGCAGTGTAAGGTTGCCTTCGACAGAGTCCGAAACCACCAAGTTAAACTGGTTGTAATCTGCAATCAGCTGCAAAACGTTACGCACAGGAATGTCTTGGAAGTTAATCGAGATCAGCTTGCCTTCTTTTTCTAAGATGCTCTTGTCTGGCACTTTTTCATTTGGTTTAAGCTTGCTGACAGTGATTTCAAGATAACGCCCCGTCAAACGATAGTCATGCGTGTATTCTTCATCGATATACGCAACTAATCGTGTGGTGGAGGTATCGCGGAACACTTCCACACTTTCCACCACCGTCGCGAAATCTTTCACGTCGAGAAGGTAAAGCTGTTCGTCTTTTACCGACGTGTTCATTAAATCAATGCTTAATCCTTCTTGAACACGTTTAACATCAACAATAGCCGCCGGGGATGCAAGCTCCACCACAATCACGGCATCTTTGCTTTTGTTAGTGCGAAAGTCGATGCTCTTGAGCGCATTAGACTGTACATCTTCTGCTGCTGCTAAAGGGGCTAGAAGTAAAAACAACCATAAGGAGAAGAGCCCAGTAAGCATCCTTGGTGTACGTGTTAATCCTTGTCTCATTTTCATTACTCAATATCAAAAATAAATGCAGCTATATCTATCTCAAAGCCAACTTAACTTTACGTTTTTGCCAGCACCCCAAACCATCGGGCAAGGTTTCATTAATCAACAAATAGGAGTGGGTAACATGGGTGACCTTACCGTTATTACGCCCGAGGTATTGACCTGGTTTCACTTTGTAAACCGTGCCATTCGGGGCTTGTACTAAACCAGAAACGGTGTTCCCCATACCCATAACTCCTTTTAAACGAAGTTGGCTGAGTGGGAATTTTTCTAACTTGCCAGATCTCGCTCGGTTCGGCGGTTGCCAACAATCTTTTCTCGCCACAGGTTGAGTCGCGATGGTCGCCTCTTTGGGCAATTCGAAAGGAGCACGCATCACTTCTGGGGCATACGCCACTGCGATGTATTTGTCAGAAGGTTTGAGCTTCTCCACATCTCGCCTAGCCTGGCTCTCAACACCACGAATAAAATCCGTTAATGATTCATCATTCGCCTGGCACCCGACCAATAGAGCGCTTACCAACACCGTCAGCAAAGATTTATTTCCCATCTTTCTTTTCCTCAGGCTTGAACTGATAAGTGTTTGCTCTCACTCGGAAGTGCAAAGTTTCACTCTCTTGGCTGACACGCTGCCAAGTCACGTCTTTAAAGGTGATGATGCGTGGCAGTGTGGCAATGGCCTGTGAAAAACGACCGATATCGTGGAAATCACCTGTTAGCTCGATATTTAGTGGCAATCGATACAGGAAGTTTTCAGATTGCTTTTCTCCCCAATCGATTCGAGTAAACGTTAACTTGTTGTCGATACCGAGTTCGTTTACCGACGCCAACATTGTGGCCAACTCTTTTTGTGCCGGTAGTTGTTGCAACAGCAACTCATAACGCGTAGTGAGCTCGTCCAGTTGAGATTGCAATTGAGGCAATGCAGCCACCTTGTTGGCTTTTATGCGCAATGCCACTTTTAATGTTTGCTCCTCTTGAATCAAATTGTTCAAGCGAGCCTCTTCTGGCTTTAAGTAAAACCAATAACCAAACCCTTGGATAAGAAGAACAAGCAGGCAGATCACTACAAGCTGAGGCAGTAATGGCCATTCAGCAATCTCATCCATTTCTAGATCTTGCCAATTAACCATGTTGTTTTCCCTCTTTCTTCTCTTCTACCGTGTTGAACATGAAGGACACTTTAAAGGTCTGAAACTCTTTACCGAAACGGGCTTTTCCGTGCACGATAGAGTGCATTTCAACGTCCAGTAGCTTGGCAGAACGCTCCATGTTATCGAGCATGGTTGCTAGCCGAGGTGTACTGTCTGAAATACCTGAGATTTCAATTTCTAGATCGTTCATTTTGATCTTGTCGACATACACGCCTTCTGGAATAACAGCAGGCATGAGGTTCATAAAATCAGTGGTTTTATTCCGACCATTTTGCAACGCTTCCACAACTTTCAAGCGTTCCAAGATTTTGCTGTGTTCAAGCTCCGCGATCTTCATCGCTTCTATCCGCTTATCTAGATCGGAAATGTACGTTGTTAGATAGTCGAGTCGCTCTTGTTGAAGATCTTGTTGATACTCATAATATTTGCCAACGCCCCACTGAATCCCCAACGCCACCATGACGCCCAATACCACTAAACCGACAAATCGACGACGATGCTCTTCCCTTTGATTTTCGCGCCAAGGCAATAAGTTAATGCGATAAAGCACGCACACCTCCTAACCAATGAATGCCACGGACCGCCAGCCCTGCAGCTGTCGAAAAATGTTGCCAATCAGCCGCTCGTCGCTTGCGTTTCGACACTTTCATTTCAAACAGTCCGAGTGGGTTTAGCAACTCGCACTCCAATGCCAACTGATGCGAGAGCTCTTCTGCCAACATTGGCGTCGATGCCCCCTCGCCCGATAACCAAATGCCTTTGATGTTTTGCGAACCATTGATCGAGGTATAGAGCTGCATTTGACGTTTTACGCGCTCAACCACTTGACGATTGAACTCTTCCGTTTTGGCTTGAGCATCATCAGAGAGTAAGTCTTCTTGTGGCGTCCCCATTGAAATACGAGTACCGCACGCAAACTCCTTATGAAACAGTTCGCCTTGCTCGGTAAACATGGTGAATGAACTCGCTAGCGAGCCGATGTCTAACAAACAGTATTTGTTTTTTTCAGGAAAACGCTCTGCGGCAAGCTTCCAGATATGACCTAGGCTTTGAGAGTGCACGTCAACCAACACAGGCTTTAAACCAGACTGTTGCAACGCCTCAACTCGGCTTTCAACCACATCTTTGCGCGTAGCGAATACTTGATAACTGTCCGTTCCACGCATCCCTTCTTCAGCACGAAGGCGTACAAAATCCAAACTCAGTTCTTCCACAGGAAAAGGAGATTGATGAGAAAAAGCTTGTACCACCGCAAACTCGATTTCGCTCTCATCAAGGCTTTGTTCGATTTGCAGTTTCTTGCTAATAACTGAGTTGTCTGGAACAGAAATTGCCACTCGCTTGGCCCCAAAAGGCAGCTCTTTTTTCATCTGCTTTAGGGTCTTTACAATTTCTTGATGATTTATAGTGTTATTTTCAGCGACAATACCTTCCTTAAGTAATATTTCTTTGTAACCCAGTAAGGCGTATTGATCGCCAATGGGTTTAAGTACTACGGCTTTGAGGCTGTTATGGCCAATATCTATGCCGGTAACGATTAGCTTATCCATCTCTACTCTCGCTCCGAAATTTCTTCGCGCAAAGGTTGTTATTAGCACCCAAATAAGAGTTAATATCTCTATGTGCTAAATTTTTGACCTAAGAGTACAAGGGTTTGCCGTTACACAGCCTCAACCAATCAGGGATTCTCCGGTGAAGTTCATAAAGCGTTTATTATTTTTAACATTGATTTGCATAATTCTTGGAGTCACCACAATTTTTGGCTTCTATCAGTACGTGAAGCCTGAATTGCCAGACGTTGCAACTCTAAAAGACGTTGAATTACAAACACCTATGCAGGTATTTAGTCAAGACGGGAAGCTGATCGCACAGTTTGGTGAAAAGCGTCGTATTCCTGTTACTTACGATGAAATTCCTCAAGATCTAATTCACGCACTGATCGCCACCGAAGACAGCCGTTTTTACGAGCACCCTGGTATCGATCCAATCGGTATTACTCGTGCAGCTGTCGTGGTTGCTCTTTCCGGCTCAGCAAAGCAAGGCGCGAGTACCATCACTCAGCAGCTAGCGCGTAACTTCTTCTTATCCAACGAGAAGAAACTAATGCGTAAGATCAAAGAGATCTTCATTGCCATTCACATTGAGCAACTGCTGAGCAAACAAGAGATCATGGAACTTTACGTTAACAAGATCTTCCTTGGCTATCGTTCATACGGTTTTGGTGCGGCGGCTCAGGTGTATTTTGGTAAGAGCTTAAATGAGCTCTCGCTTAGTGAAATTGCGACACTGGCGGGGATGCCAAAAGCACCTTCAACCATGAACCCAATTTACTCGCTAGAACGTGCAACAAAACGTCGTAACGTTGTGCTAATGCGTATGCTCGATGAAAAATACATTACGCAAGAACAATTCGATGAAGCACGTAACGAACCAATCATTGCTCGTTACCACAGTGCAGAAATTGAAGTGTCTGCGCCTTACGTTGCCGAACTTGCACGTGCATGGGCAGTAAAAGAGTACGGTGAAGAGAAAGCCTATACGTCGGGTTTGAATATCTACATGACGGTTGACTCTAAACTGCAAGACGCTGCCAATAAGGCTGCGGTAAACAACCTAATGGCTTATGACGAGCGTCATGGTTACCGCGGCGCAGAAAAAGTGTTGTGGAAAGAAGGGGAAGCCGCTTGGGATGCAGAACAAATTGAGAAGCATCTAAAAGGCCAGCCAACTTACGGCGATCTTTACCCTGCTGTCGTGACAAAAGTGGAAGGCAAAACGGCGCAAGTTGTTGTGAAAAATAACGACGCACAAACCATCCCTTGGACTGGCATAAACTGGGCACGCAAATTCCTCACCGATAACCGTCAAGGTTCAACACCAAAATCTGCACAAGAGGTTTTAGCTGCAGGTGAACAAATTTGGGTTCGCGAGCTAACGACGACCGATGAAGATGGCAACACTCAAAGCAGCTGGAAGCTAAGCCAAGTGCCTAGCGCGAACACCGCATTTGTCGCGATGAATCCTGAAAATGGCGGCATTTTGTCACTGGTAGGTGGTTTTAACTTTGTTCACAGCAAGTTTAACCGCGCAACCATGTCCGTGCGTCAGGTTGGTTCTAGTATCAAACCATTTATTTACTCAGCCGCTATCGATAAAGGCCTAACGTTAGCAACTCTGATCAACGACGCGCCAATCAACAAATGGGACGCAGGTTCAGGCTCAGCATGGCGACCAAAGAACTCACCTCCAACTTACGGTGGTCCAACTCGCCTTCGCATTGGCTTAGCGCAATCGAAAAACGTAATGGCGGTTCGTACCTTACGTGAAGTGGGTCTGGATGAAACTCGTCAGTACCTAACTCGCTTTGGATTCGATATCAACGAAGTGCCTCGCTCAGAAACTATCGCCTTGGGTGCGGGTAGCTTAACGCCAATGAAAGTGGCGCAAGGTTACTCGGTTTTTGCAAACGGCGGTTACTATGTTGAGCCGTTCTACGTAGAACGCGTTGAAGATGCATTTGGCGAAGTTTTGTTTAAAGCCAACCCTAAGAGCGTTTGTCATCAAGATTGCCCACAAATGAGCCCACAACCAGAAATGGATCGCTTTGCCAGTGAGTTCGGTGAGCAAGACGTTGCCGTTGATGGCCAAGCTCCAGAGAACGCACTAGAAAATGATGAACCAAAATACGCACCACAAGTGATCTCTGAACAAAACGCATTCTTGATGCGTGAAATGATGTACAGCAACATCTGGGGTGGCGGCAACTGGCGTGAAGGAACTGGCTGGAACGGTACCGGCTGGCGTGCGCAAAAACTTGAGCGTCGTGATATTGGTGGTAAAACTGGTACGACTAACGATTCAAAAGACGCATGGTACAACGGTTATGGTCCGGGCGTGGTTGCTATTGCATGGGTGGGCTTCGATGATCACTCACGCGCATTAGGCCGCACGACGGTGAACAGCAATTTGGGTCAAGGCCAAGTATCTGGTGCTGAATCAGGTGCGAAAACAGCAGAACCAGCATGGATTGACTTTATGCAAGTGGCATTGGAAGGCAAGCCAGAACAAGGCAAGAATATTCCAGATGACATCGTGCGCGTTCGCATCGATCGCAACAGCGGTCTGCTGACTCATAAAGTGGATAGCACGTCCATGTTTGAATACTTTGAGAAAGGCACGGAGCCAACCGAATACGTTGGTAACAGCCTCGAAGACAGCATTTATTCAAGCGGTTCTGGTGGCACAACGGAAGAGTTGTTCTAAACCAAACGAAAGAAAAGATAAGGGGAGAGCGTTGGCTCTCCCCTTTTTTATAACGTTAAGCGGCCATAGAAGATGGCTGCGACTCTAGAATTGCTTTGATTTTCGCTGCTAATGCTTCAAAACGAGCACGCAACGGAGAGCCAGGGCGGTACGCCAAAACAATGCTGCGTGAAGGCGTAGGGTTGACGGCAGGAATGTAGCAAACGCCATCTTTTTGTTTTTCGGCTGGAATAGAAAGCTGAGGCAACAAAGTAATACCCGCTCCCGCAGCAACCATATTACGCAAAGTTTCTAAACTGGTGGCTTTAAAGCGCTCATCATCTTTTGCTCCTGCCGCAAAGCAGAAACCTAACGCTTGGTCGCGTAAGCAATGTCCATCACCTAAAGCCAGCACAGTCTTCCCATTGAGCTCTAACATATCAACCTGGTCGAGCTGTGCCCATTCATGACCACATGGTACAGCAACACTAAGCGGTTCGTTGTACACTTCAATCTCTTTAAATGGGGCAGTTTCCGCCACAGAAGCCAATACCAAGCAGTCCAGCTTCCCTTCCTCTAGCTGGCGAACCAATTGATGAGTTTGAGCTTCATGCAGGAACAGCTCAAGCTCAGGGAACTCTTCTTTCAGCTGTGGAAGAATTTTAGGCAATAGGTACGGGCCAACCGTCGGAATAAAACCGATGTGCATTGGACCGGTCATCGCCCCACTCTGTCCGCTGGCCATATCTTTAAAGGTTTTCACCTCACTCAAAATGCGTTTAGCTTGATCCACCAGCTGTAAACCAGAGTCGGTGAACAACACTCGGCGGCTGCTTCTTTCTAGCAATGCCGTGCCGAGTTCGTCTTCCAGCTTACGTATTTGACCACTAAGCGTTGGCTGACTGACAAAACACGCCTCTGCCGCTTTGCGAAAATGCTTGTGCTCCGCCAGTGCGACTAAGTACTCAAAATCCCGAATATTCATAACACACGATTCGCTTCTATTTGATGATAGTCAATGTCTATCAAAACCATAGCATCAAACGATTAGAGCTATCAAAGGATTTTTACAATAATGGGCTCAACAAAACGAAACAGAGCCAAACGACAAGTCACGCTCTAAACGCTTCAATCGAATATTTTAAAGGAATCAATATGTTTGTATCTAAAGAAGGTCAAAACGTACCACAGGTTACTTTCCCGACTCGCCAAGGTGATACTTGGGTGAACGTTACCTCGGATGATCTATTCAAAGGCAAAACAGTGATCGTATTCAGTTTGCCTGGAGCGTTTACACCGACTTGTTCTTCTAGCCACTTACCTCGTTACAACGAGCTATTCCCTGTGTTCAAAGAACACGGTGTTGATGAAATTTTGTGTATTTCGGTAAACGACACATTCGTTATGAACGCGTGGAAACACGACCAAGAAGCCGAGCACATCACCTTTATTCCAGATGGTAATGGAGAGTTCACCGATGGCATGGGCATGCTCGTGGACAAAAATGACATCGGCTTTGGTAAACGTTCTTGGCGTTACAGCATGTTGGTAAAAGATGGTGTGATTGAGAAGATGTTTATCGAACCAAATGAGCCAGGAGACCCGTTCAAAGTATCGGATGCCGACACTATGCTGAACTACATCGCACCAGAGTACAGAACTCAGGAATCGATCACTGTATTTACCAAGCCTGGTTGTCCTTTCTGTATGAAAGCCAAACAAAACTTGATTGATCACGGTCTTCAATATGAAGAAGTAATTTTGGGGAAAGATGCAACTTCCGTCAGTCTTCGTGCGATTACAGGCCGTACGACCGTCCCGCAAGTATTCATCGGCGGTAAACACATCGGTGGTAGCGAAGAGCTAGAAACTTACCTAGGCTAACCTGTCCATAGCCTACACCCCCGGTCTCCGACGTCTTTGACTCGGAGGCCACCCTGGCTCTTCCCGCTCAAATCTTAGTTCTTAGTTCTTAGTTCTTAGTTCTTAGTTCTTAGTTCTTAAATCGTTCTACTACCTGAATCAACGATTTTAAATACAACACTTTTTGTTCATCATAACGTCTTGTTTCTATTCCCAAGCCAAATACAAAAAAACCTCGCAGATACGAGGCTTTTTTCTGGACTAGAGTTTAATGGATTACATCATCGCATAACGACTCACTAGCACAATCGCGGTGAACCCAATGGTGAAAAATCCCCCGGCAAGTCCTAGTGCTACTCTCAGTTCTGTCGACATTATCTTTTCCTATTTTCGGCTGACGCGGCACCATACACCAGTTACGTGCTACAAAATTTCATCAAAGCTAATTTTCCATTTTTGGGTCCGTACCACCTAACAAGCGCACATGGTAAAGCCTATTCATCTTCTGCTAATCTTGGGCAAGTTGAATTGAGGTAAACATCATGGCTTGTCGTAGCTGCCAAGAACATTGGTTTTGGAAAAAGATCGGTCGTTGTCAACGATGCATGGATCAATTGACCGTACTTTCAGTTGTGTGTTGGATCATTTGGTGGTTTGCTTTTCGCGATCATCCACAAAGCATTGAATCGATCGCCCTGATCTTTGCGGGCTTTGCATTTAACATTTTATTGTTTCTGCACTTATGGATGCGTTTTGTCATCTTGCCGTGGCAGCGTCGTCGCGGGAAACAGAATGGAGAGGATCACCACAAATGACAGATAGAAAAAAGCCCCAAAATCAATCTCGATTCTGGGGCTCTCTTAGATTCTTCTAAGAAAAAGCAGTGGTACTTTAATAGACCGAGCTTCCTCTCAAAGGTTCAAAGTTTTTTCGATTTTTTTAGCAAAAACTTATGTAAATGATCGTTCTCTAATGATATCTGTTTAAATACTAACAAAATCAATACGCTATGCGACATGGCTGCGTTGGATGATCTGTTCAACTAAATTGATCTCTAACGCCACTTCATCACAGGCATGTTGACGCGGGCATTGGTCGCAATCTTTCAACACTTTTTCTGGCAACAGAGACTTAGATGTTGGCAAGAAACTCTGCTTCATAAAGAACTCTGGCGTACGTGTTAGTACGAAGACTTTCTTAATCGCCATTTGACGTGCTTTATCCACCAAATAGTTCACGATCGCGCTGCCTTGCCCTTGTCCTTGCCAACCCGCCTCAATACCGAGCGAGCGAATTTCCGCAAGTCCAGAGTCATACACATACAGAGATGCGCAACCAGTCACTTCACCATGATGTTCAGCAACGGCAAATGAGCCAATGTCGCGAACGAGTTCATTACGAGAACGAGGTAAGTTTTCGCCCATATTCGCCCAGTACGCAACCATGCCCTCAAGCGTTTCGATATCCGTTAAACGTGCAGGACGTACTTTAACGGCCGAACTATCACGCTGCGCCAAACGCTTGTCCGCTTGATCAACGGCATAAGCGACTTGTTTTGGTGACACGCCACCAAGCGCGCTACGTTTTTCTAGACAAGACTCAATCGTTAGGATGTCGTACACATCGTTGTCGATGACGTCAGAGAACTCTTGTAACTCTTGCAGTGACAGCTCTTCCAGTGCACAACCTTTGGCAATCGCGCCAACGACAGCCACACCGACAATATGATGCGCTTCTCGGAAAGGAATGCCTTTCGCGACCAAGTAGTCCGCTAATTCTGTGGCATTGGCGTAGCCTTGTTTCGCGGCTTCTAACGTACGTTCGCCATTAACCTTAATCCCATCGAAACACAACGCTGCCATTTCCATACAGTCGTTCCATGTATCAAGAGCATCGAACAAACCTTCTTTGTCTTCTTGCATGTCTTTGTTGTACGCCAGTGGCAGGGCTTTGACTGTCATCATCATACCAGCAAGTGCGCCGTACACGCGACCAGTCTTACCACGAATGAGCTCTAGCGCATCTGGGTTTTTCTTCTGTGGCATCAATGACGAGCCAGACGTCACTGTATCTGCCAACTCAATGAAGTTCGACTCACCTGAGTTGTAGAAAATCATATCTTCCGCGAGACGTGACAAGTGCAGCATAGAAATAGAAGCGACAGACATCAGTTCCATCACATGGTCACGATCCGATACCGAATCGAGTGAGTTACGCGTAGCACGGTGAAAACCAAGGTTATGCGCCAGTTGTTCACGATCAATTGGGTAAGCTGTACCAGCTAACGCGCCAGAACCTAGCGGACAGGTATCTAAACGTTGCAGCGCATCACTCAGACGTGAGTAATCACGCTCAAACATTTCAACATACGCCAAACACCAATGAGCAAACGTCACAGGCTGAGCACGTTGTAAGTGAGTATAACCAGGCAAAACCGTACCTTGATGCTGTTTCGCCACTTGCACCATTTGCGATTGCAGACGATCAAGCGCAATAAGAAGTTGCTGCCCTTGCTGACGACACCAAAGTTTTAAGTCGGTCGCCACTTGGTCGTTACGAGAACGACCAGTGTGCAGCTTTTTACCTAAGTCGCCGACTTTGCTGATCAACTGTTGTTCCACCCACGAGTGAATGTCTTCAGCATCAGAGCGTAAAATCTGATGCGGATCTTCCATCACTTCGAGTTTCAACTCATTTAAAGCGAGCTCGAGCTTTTGCTGCTCTTCTGCTGATAATACACCAACCGAAAGCAATGCTTTAGACCACGCAATTGAGCCTACGATATCTTGCTCAGCCAATCGGTAGTCGAAACGCAACGAATCGTTGAACTCTTTGAATCTGGTATCTGCCGCTTGGGTAAATCTTCCGCCCCATAATGCCATTGCGTCTCTCCTGATGACTATTGCTTACTCTAACGTGTCTAATGAGTGATGACGAAATCGGTGGTCATTTGCTCACTTTTTCTTATACGCCAACGTTACGGCAATTCAATATAAAAATAAAGTATAAATTCAATATTTTTACATATATATTCATCCCACTTAATTTGCGACTCTTTGGGTAATAAAAAAAGACCCGCCATATGTTGGCAGGTCTTTATTCAATCCGAGATGGGGAGTGATTATTTTTTCTGGCTATTCAATGCACGAATACGGCTTGATAGCGAGTAAAGACGGATGAAGCCACCAGCATGACTTTGATCGTAAACCTCATCTTCACCAAAAGTAGCGAACTCTTCTGAGTACAAGCTGTTGTCAGAACGTTTTTGCGTTACCGTTGCTTGACCTTTGTATAGCTTAACAACCACTTCGCCATTGACGTCTTGTGCTAGCTCTTCTGAGGCAGCAAGAATCGACTTACATAGCGGTGTAAACCAACGACCGTCGTACACAAGGTGAGAGGCTTTTAGACCAAGTTCTTCACGGAACTCGAATGACGATTTGTCTAGCACCAATTGTTCAACTGCGCGCAGAGCTTCCATCATGATGGTACCTCCCGGTGTTTCGTAACAGCCACGAGACTTCATTCCCACCAAACGGTTCTCTACGATATCAATACGACCCACACCGTGTTTTGCGCCTTTTTCGTTTAAGTAAACTAGTGCGTTGTATGGTGTCATCGCTTCACCATCCACTGCCACAACTTCACCTTTTTCGACTTTCAACGTAACGTATTCAGCTTCATTTGGCGCTTGTTCAGGATCAACGGTCCAGACCCAGCAATCTTCGTTTGGTGCATTCCATGTATTTTCAAGCACACCACCTTCGGTAGAAATGTGCCATGCGTTCGCATCACGTGAGTAAATCTTCGTTAGAGACGCTGAGCAAGGAATGTTACGCTCTGCAAGGTAATCCAGACATTGTTCGCGGCTCACTAAATCCCACTCACGCCATGGAGCGATAACGTGTAGATCTGGTGCTAACGCAGCAAATGCACCCTCGAAACGCACTTGGTCGTTACCTTTACCAGTACAGCCGTGACACAATGCGTCCGCGCCCACTTTACGTGCCACTTCAACTTGCGCTTTGGCAATGATTGGACGCGCCATTGATGTACCCAACAGGTATTTGCCTTCGTAGTAAGCACCGGTTTTTAGTGTTGGGTAGATGTAGTCTGCTACCATTTCTTCTTTTAGGTCAGCGATGTAGCACTCTGATGCGCCAGATGCTTTTGCTTTCGCTTCGATGCCTTCAAGCTCTTCAGCACCTTGACCTACATCGGCCACGAAAGCGACGACTTCACAGTCATAATTCTCTTTTAGCCACGGGATGATTACTGAAGTATCTAGACCGCCTGAGTATGCGACTACCACTTTATTTACGTTCACTTTGCTCATGTTTTTTCTCCAAACTTAACTGGCGCTGCGCTCGGCGGTCAGTGCCAACCACTTCCTAATGTTGAATTCTTTAACTGTTTTGCTTCCGCTTATTGAGGCAGAAACTGTGTTCCAATACTTTCACCAGCAAATAACTGCGTGAGTTTTTCTGGGTAGCGCCACGTCGCCACTTCTATCGGACGACCAAGATCGTTTGCAGCTTCGAGAGCAGCTTTCACTTTGACGATCATCCCATCAGTGATCACTTGGCCTTCGATCAGCGCATTGGCTTCTTTCTCAGATAAGCTTTTAAGCAGATGACCTTTGCCATCTAACACACCGCTTACATCTGACAACAGCACCAACTCCGCGTCCAAAGCACCCGCAACGGCAACCGCTGCTTGATCCGCATTCACGTTCATCATTTGACCTTCAGCCGTGAGACCAATAGAGCTGATGATAGGCAGTGCGCCCGTATTTAAAATCGCTTGAAGTAGGCTTGAGTCACCCGGCGTCGCTTTGCCCACCGCGCCTAATTCAGGATCTAACTCTTCGACATGACAAAGGCCACCATCCGCTAGGCTCAAGCCCACCGCATTCAAACCATCGGCAATCGCTTGACCTTGCAGTAACTTATTTGCCGTTCCTGCCAGCGCACCGGCAATGACTGGAATTTGATCGTATGGCGTCACACGTAGACCATGTTTCTTTACGGTCTTAAGTTGAAGTTTCGCCATCAACTCATCCACCAAGTAGCCACCGCCATGAACGATGGCGATTTGTCGCTGCGCCGACTTCTGGTATGCCGCGATGGCACCAAACAGTTGGCTTAAGGTTTGAGTGCAAGATAGAGCCGCACCGCCTAGCTTAATGACTAAAGGAGCTTGATTGGTTTGCGTCATTGCTTTTCCCTCTTTCAACGACTACAGCAACGCTGTCAGTTCTGGGTAACCGTAATGAATATTTAAACACTGCATCGCTTGACTCGATGCACCTTTAAGTAGGTTGTCGATGGCTGAAATCACAATGATGTGTTCGCCTTGCACCTTCCAGCCGATATCGCAGAAAGGGGTATTTTCAACATCCTGAATACGTGGAATGCCATCACCTTTGAGGCGTACGGCTGGCTTACCTTGATAAGCTTGTTCAAAAGCTTGAGCAACTTGTTGCTCCGTTACACCTTGCGCCAACTTCATCGTGACAGTAGCAAGAATGCCGCGTTTAAAGTTGCCAAGATGAGGAGTAAAAATCACATCACATCCTAAATGCTGGGCAATTTCTGGTTGGTGGCGATGATTGAATACACCGTAAGGCTGAAGGCTGACCTCACAAAAACTGTTGGTCATTGAGGCTTTACGCCCTGCGCCAGAGACACCACTTGTCGCGTTAATGACTGGCCACTGTTGAGTGTCCAACAAACCATCAACGAGTAGTGGCTTAATTGCCAACTGCGACGCCGTTGGGTAGCAGCCAGCTACCGCAACTAAAGGAGCGTTTTTAATCTCTTCTTGGTTCCACTCCGCTAAGCCATACGCCGCTTTATCTAGCCAGTTGTTGAATTGATGCTCAAAGCCGTAAAAGGTGTCGTAAAAGCCATCGCTTTTGACACGAAACGCGCCGGACAAATCAAAGACCTGACATCCAGCTTCGAGAAAGATAGGAGCAAGATCATGGCTGACCTCATGAGCCGTAGCTAAAAAAACCACATCAGAGTCTTGCGCAACTTGCTTTGGATCGGTCAACGCATTCACCACCATATCAACCACGTTCGCCAATTTACCGTGTAACTGTGCAATGGTTTTTCCTGCATCGACACTGTTGGCGGAAACGTATAAACCTGATAGCGTGAGTTGTGGGTGTTTATTAACCATGAACGCTAACTCTGCGCCGGTGTAACCGCTGGCTCCGATAATTGTGGTTTTTAGCATTGTGTGACATCCATATACTTAAGGCTCAAAATGATTATTCATATTTAAAATTAGCTTTATTTTGATTTTTTATTCATTAAATATGAGTTAATATGTGTTTTACATTTTTGTGCTCTGTCTGTCAATAGGAGAATTGAAGAATCCATGCAATTACCAACTTTTCTAGAGGTCTATGAAGGACTCATTAGTACCTCTTCGATCAGCTCGACTGATCCAAGCTGGGATCAAGGCAATGCCAAAGTGATCGAGAAACTCGCCACTTGGTTTAAAGATCTTGGTTTTCACGTTGAGGTGATCGAAGTCGAATCAGGCAAACACAATATGATTGCACGCATGGGCGAAGGCGAAGGCGGTCTGCTGCTTGCTGGGCACAGCGATACCGTGCCATTTGATGAAGGACGCTGGAGCTTTGATCCCCATAAGCTCACAGAGAAAGACAACCGCTTCTACGGTCTGGGTACGGCAGACATGAAAGGCTTTTTTGCTTTCATTTATGAAGCAGTAAAAAAGGTGGATTGGAGCAAGCAAAACAAACCGCTTTACGTATTGGCCACCTGTGATGAAGAAACTACCATGCTCGGTGCAAGACACTTCACCACGAACGCGCCGTTCAAGCCGGATTACTGCATCATTGGAGAACCCACTAGCTTAGTTCCTATTCGTGGTCACAAAGGGCATGTCGCCAATGCGATTCGGGTTACCGGTAAATCCGGCCACTCCTCTGACCCAGCTTTGGGCGTCAACGCGATTGAAATCATGCATGAAGTGTTGTTTGCGATGATGCAACTGCGCGACAAACTCATTAAAGAGTATCACCACCCAGGATTTGCCATCCCTAGTCCAACATTGAACTTAGGCCATATCCATGGCGGTGATAGTGCCAACCGTATTTGTGGTTGTTGCGAGTTGCACTATGACGTTCGCCCATTGCCGGGCATCAGTTTGGACGGTTTAGAAAACATGCTGCGCAGCGCACTACAAGAAGTAGAAGCTAAATGGCCGGGACGAATCGACATCGTACCGTTGCATGAGCCAATTCCAGGATATGAATGTCAGCACGATCATCCATTTATCGGTGGTGTTGAAGAGATCTGTCAAACCAGTTCGCAAACCGTCAACTACTGCACGGAAGCGCCTTTCTTGCAGCAACTGTGTCCGACTCTGGTACTTGGCCCTGGTTCTATCGAACAAGCGCACCAACCAGATGAGTTTCTCTCCTTTGATTTTATCGACCCAACCATTGATGTGCTCTCAAAGGCGATGGTTAAGTATTGTTGTTGATTGAGTTTAAAAAAAGCCTTTATGCAGCTCCGATGAGCTGCATATTTTGGCTCTCAAAGCACAAGGTTTTATGCACCGTTAACACGAATTTAACTTGTTATTTTGTAATTAATTTTCACTTTTAATTCTATGCCCGTCGAAACTTTGCTCTAAATCAGGAGAGACGCCGAATAATTGCAAACTTAGTCTGCTTTATTTGACTAGAACTGGTGCTTTTCGCTAGATTGGAGTCTTAACAAGGACAATGGATGTAGTTTTTTTACGAGGCAGGACGACAATGAACGAGAAATACGCCGCACTTAAAAGCAATGTGCGCATGTTAGGCCACTTACTGGGTAACACGATTCGCGATGCCCACGGCGAAGAAATCTTCGAGAAAGTGGAGACCATTCGTAAATTATCCAAATCGGCTCAAGCAGGTAATCAAGCAGACAGGGAAAGCTTGATAGAAGAAATCAAACACCTACCCGATGAGCAACTAACGCCAGTCACCCGTGCGTTTAACCAATTTCTAAACCTCACCAATATTGCCGAGCAATACCACACCATTTCACGTCACTGTGAAGAGCACATCTGTGAACCAGACGCGATCAACTCGCTGTTTTCAAAACTGGTACAAAACGATGTTAGCAAACTCGATACCGCTCAAGCGGTACGTGATTTGAATATTGAACTGGTATTAACCGCGCACCCAACGGAAATCACTCGCCGCACCATGATCAATAAACTGGTCAAGATCAACGAGTGTTTATCCAAACTCGAACTCAGCGACCTGTCTTCTAAAGAACGCAAAAAAACAGAGCGTCGCTTAGAGCAACTTATCGCACAAAGCTGGCATTCTGACGTGATTCGTCAACAACGCCCTACTCCATTGGATGAAGCGAAATGGGGCTTTGCCGTAGTAGAAAACTCACTGTGGGAAGCTGTGCCAGATTTCCTACGTGAAATGAATGATCGTCTGAAGTCTTACCTAGGTGAAGGTTTACCAATTGATGCTCGTCCAGTGCATTTCTCTTCTTGGATGGGGGGTGACCGTGATGGCAACCCGTTCGTTACTCATAGCGTAACGCGTGAAGTACTGCTTCTGTCTCGTTGGAAAGCCGCTGACCTTTATCTCAATGACATCAATGAATTGATCAGCGAACTCTCTATGACCGTTTCTAACGATCAAGTTCGTGAACTTGCTGGTGAAGATCAACATGAACCATACCGCGCAATCCTGAAACAACTACGTGCTCTGCTCAATGACACCAAAGATATTCTTGATGCGAAGATCCACGGTCAAAAACTGGCAGTCAAAGCACCGCTACAAAAAGTTGAACAGCTTTGGGATCCTCTGTACGCGTGTTACCAATCACTGCATGAGTGCGGCATGGGCGTCATCGCTGACGGCTCGTTGCTAGATACGCTGCGTCGTGTGAAAGCGTTTGGCGTTCACCTAGTTCGTCTTGATATCCGCCAGGAAAGTACGCGCCACGCAGATGTACTCTCTGAGCTGACTCGATACCTCGGCATTGGTGATTACGAACAGTGGAGCGAGCAAGATAAAATTGCTTTCCTCACCAATGAACTTGCGTCTAAACGTCCGCTATTGCCGCGCGATTGGGAACCATCAGAGCCTGTCAAAGAGGTTTTAGACACCTGTAAGATCATCGCTCTGCAACCGCGCGAAGCGTTCGGTGCTTACGTCATCTCAATGGCTCGTACCGCCTCAGACGTACTCGCTGTACACCTATTACTGCAAGAAGCTGGCTGCCCTTACCGTATGGATGTTTGTCCTCTGTTCGAAACTCTAGACGACTTGAACAATGCGGAATCGGTCATTAAGCAGCTAATGAGCATCGACCTTTACCGTGGCTTTATTCAAAACCACCAAATGGTCATGATCGGCTACTCTGATTCAGCAAAAGATGCGGGTGTCATGTCGGCAGGCTGGGCTCAGTACCATGCTATGGAATCTCTAGTTAAAGTGGCAGAAGACGAAGGTGTTGAGCTGACTCTGTTCCATGGTCGTGGCGGCACCGTTGGTCGCGGCGGCGCACCTGCACACGCGGCTCTGCTGTCTCAACCACCAAAGAGCTTGAAAGGCGGGTTACGCGTAACAGAACAAGGCGAAATGATCCGCTTTAAACTGGGTCTACCAGATGTTGCGGTAAACAGCTTCAACTTGTATGCAAGCGCCATTTTGGAAGCAAATCTACTGCCACCACCAGAGCCAAAACAAGAATGGCGCGACTTGATGGAAGTGCTGTCGGAAGTGAGCTGTGAAGCTTACCGTGGCGTCGTCCGTGGCGAACCAGATTTTGTTCCATACTTCCGTCAAGCGACGCCTGAACTAGAGCTAGGCAAACTGCCGCTTGGTTCACGCCCTGCGAAACGTAATCCAAATGGCGGTGTAGAAAGCTTACGTGCAATTCCTTGGATCTTCTCGTGGAGCCAAAACCGTTTGGTGCTTCCGGCTTGGTTAGGCGCAGGTGAAGCTATTCAGTACTCAGTAGACAAAGGTCATCAGGCGCTACTGGAAGAAATGTGTCGCGAATGGCCGTTCTTCTCAACTCGCCTAGGTATGCTTGAGATGGTGTACACCAAGTGCAACATGGAAATCTCTCGCTACTATGACCAACGCCTAGTTGAACCTCAACTTCAACCATTGGGTGACCGACTGCGTGAACAGCTTCAACGTGATATTAAGTCCGTACTGAACGTAGAGAACAACGAAAACCTAATGCAAAGCGACCCATGGGGCCAAGAATCAATTCGCCTACGTAACATCTACGTAGAGCCATTGAACATGCTTCAAGCTGAATTGCTATACCGTACTCGTCAAACAGAAGAGGCTTCTGCAAACCTTGAAGAGGCTCTGATGGTGACCATCGCGGGTATTGCAGCAGGTATGCGTAATACGGGTTAAAAATAACCATTCATAATACAAAAGGCTGAGTTCATACTCAGCCTTTCTTATATTCATAACTTCCAACCACATAATTGCGCAGCAAATAACCAGATATTTACACTACAAAAAACCCATAAAATACCAACAAATTAGAATTATTGACTACAAAATAACTCTATTGAGTATTATGTTAGTTTTTCAGGGTAATTTTGTCCTAGTATTCCACTTCATGCTTATTATTTATATACTACTTGCCTGCTGAGAGCTCATAAATCCAATCATACCTGCTCCAGCCCTGATGGGGATCCCCATCTCTAGGTGATAAACGGCTTTAAGGTGACAGGACCAACTTTGTTGGTGCTACTTATTACATTAAAAAACTCAAGCGCCAGTAAGAGCGCAGCTGAAAGTGTAAGTAGCTTGTTTACAAGTTTATTGACCATTTGGATTGAAGACATGTCATTACCACACGTAATCTTAACTGTTCTTAGCACTCGCGACGCAACCGGTTACGATATCACTAAAGAATTCTCTGCTAGCATCGGTTACTTCTGGAAAGCAAGCCACCAACAAGTTTACCGTGAACTAAATAAAATGGCCGAGAAAGAGCTGGTTACTTGCGTACTAGAACCTCAAGAAGGCAAACCAGACCGTAAGGTTTACTCCATCACAGATGCAGGCCGTAGCGCTCTTGGAGAATGGTTTGATCAACCAACTGCACACCCAACCGTTCGTGATGAATTTTCAGCGAAACTTATGGCTTGTGCTGTTCAACCATCAACACCTTTCCGTGATCAACTAGCAGAACTTGTTGAAGAGTCTCGTAAACTGGTTTCTCACTACAAAGAAATTGAAGCTGCTTACTACGCAACGCCTTCAACTTTGGACAAACAAGCTCGTTTAGAGCGCCTAACGCTTCGTCGTAACCTACTGTTACGTGAAACGTGGATCACTTGGGCAGAAGAAGTCCTAACAGAACTTGAAGTGATTGGTTAATTTCCTTTTACTTAGAGACAACGAAAAAGGCTTGCCACTTGGCAAGCCTTTTGTCTTTTTGAAACCGGATTTACGCTTCTACGGCTACACGAGGGCGAACACCCAAAGTATGGCATAGCGCATAAGTCATCTCCGCACGATTCAGCGTATAGAAGTGGAAATCTTTTACACCTTCGCGACTTAGTACACGAACCATATCAATAGCTTGGCTTGCACCTACAAGTTGGCGAGTCACAGGATCATCATCCAAACCTTCAAACTGTTTGCTCATCCATCCTGGCACTTTAACATTGTTCTGCGCTGCAAAGCGTGAGGCTTGCTTAAAGTTCGATACTGGCAAAATACCCGGTACGATTTCTACATCGATTCCCGCCGCAACACAGCGGTCACGAAAACGCAGATAAGATTCCACATCAAAGAAGAACTGAGTAATGGCACGGTTTGCACCAGCATCCACTTTACGTTTTAAGTTTAGCAGATCCGATTGAGCACTTTTTGCCTCTGGATGCACTTCTGGAAAAGCCGCCACAGAAATATCAAAATCGTGACGAGATTTTAGTAGCTCAACCAAGTCCGAAGCATACATATCTGGAGCACCGCCACCAGGTGGGATGTCACCACGCAGCGCAACGATATTTTCGATGCCGTTATTCCAGTAATCATCAGCAATCTCAATCAACTCTGAACGTGTTGCATCGATACAAGTGAGGTGAGGCGCAGCAACTAAACCGGTCTCTGCTTTGATTTCCTTGATAATGGAGTGAGTTCTATCACGCTCACCAGAGTTTGCTCCGTATGTTACCGAAACAAATTTAGGCTTGAGCGTTTTGAGACGATGCACAGAGTTCCACAGTGTTTCTTCCATCTTTTCACTGCTTGGCGGAAAAAACTCAAACGAGACATTAATATTATCTGACAACTCAGCGATATTCTGGTTTAAGGCGTCGATATGGCCTGCGTGCGTGTATCCCATCTTACTCTCCCTGTGGCACTCCGCCACGAAATCAAAATCCTTGAATCGACGTTTAGACGTCTATATGTCTACAGAATGTATTGAATGTGATTTAATGTCAACCTTGTGATTATGAATTTTTCTCACGTTAATAATGAGGATAGTTCAAGTTAATTCGCATCTGCTATTTACTCATAACAACGTTTGAAAATGGCGAATCTTATTTTAAGTATGGCACTGAGGAAGGAATAAAAAACCCCGGATGAATTCCAGGGTTTTTAGGTATCTCGCAAAGTTTAGAATAATCCAGCTAAGCGGTTGAGATCCGATTGGATTGCACCAGCGGTCACCTCGCGTCCTGCACCTGGGCCACGAATCACCAAAGGGTTGTCCTTGTACCATTTACTTTCAATAGCAAAAATGTTGTCGCATGGCAGCAAGTTAGCCAGCGCATGTTCGCGCGGTAATGCTTCTACGCCCACCGTCGCTTTGCCATTTTTCTCTAAGCGCGCCACATATCGAAGCACCTGCTCATCTCTTTGTGCTTTGGTTAGACGCTCTTGAAGAATCTCACTGAGCAGTGCGCCATTATCAAAGAACTCATCCAAACTCAGAGAGCGCAGCTCTTCAGGCACCAGTGATTCCACTTTTACGCTATCCGGTTCAATATCCAGACCAGACTCACGCGCTAAGATAACCAGTTTACGCATGACATCCGAACCATCTAAATCAGCACGCGGATCCGGTTCTGTTAATCCTTGTTGCCACGCTAAATCGACCAACTCATTAAACGGCACCGAGCCATCAAACTGCTGGAACAGCCAAGAAAGTGTTCCAGAGAAGATTCCGGATAGCGCCACAATCTCGTCACCACTTTCACGCAGATCTCGCACGGTATGGTTGATAGGTAACCCAGCCCCAACCGTCGCGTTGTAGAGCCAGTAACGACCGATTTTCGCGAATGCATCTTGCACTTGATGGTAATACTGACTGTCGGCAGAGCCTGCAACTTTGTTAGCAGAAATTAAATGGATGCCTTGCTGAGCGATATCAACATAACGTTGCGCCAACTCTTTGCTCGCAGTCACGTCCAATACCACGGCTTCATCATAACCTTGTAAATCACCTAACCGACTCAGCCACGCCCCATCGTTCTCAATACTTTCTTCATCAAACCTGTCGGCAACCGCCGCCGCATCGATACCCTTTTCATCAAACCAATATGTCTGGCTATCGACAACGGCGACTAAGTCAAAGCTCATACCGTGGCGTTTTTCGAGTTCTGTTTTCTGAGTCGCAAATAGATTTAACCAGCTAGAACCGATATTGCCTTTGCCACATAACGCTACCGCTACGCGCTTTTGCGCTTGGAATAACTGGCTGTGAATCAACTGCACTAATGCTTCGGTATCGGTGCGACGTAGTACCGCAACTAGGCTTAAACCTGATTCAGTTTCAGAAACAAATTCAACTGGTGCGTGCTTCAATTTTTGGTAAAAACCAAAACAATGGTTGGCATTCTTCGTTACGCCCGCTCCGACAGCGGCCACAAGTGAATAGCCTTCTTTGAGTTTGATTTCAGCTTCAACCGCAAGATCTTGTAGATACTTCAGCGCACCTGTCGCAATCTCTGCGGTGTACGCTAAGCGTAATTTTTGCTGATCGGCTTGGGCTTCGTAAGAGAGTGGCTCGAGTTGCGCACGTTGAAGAGACTTTAAAACATCACTTTGGGTTTTGTTGAAGTCATGACCATGTCTAAAGGACAATTGAATCAACAATACCTCATCCAAAGAAGTGATGATTTTTGCTCCACGCCCAGAAGCAAGTACACGCTCAATACGTGTTGAACCTGATTCAGGTTGATAACTGCACTTGAGGCTTAAGTCCATCGTGCTTTGCGCGACAGGTTGTAACGTACGGCTATGCAAAACCGGCGCTGCAAGGCGGGCCAGTTCACTCGCTTCGTCTAAGCGCAGTAAAGGCAACAGACATGCGTCCGACACCAAACGAGGATCCGCACTGTAAACGCCAGCAACATCACTCCAAATGGTTACGGTTGTCACTTCCGCCAAAGCTCCGATTACGGTTGCGGAATAATCCGAGCCATTCCGCCCCAACAGCACGGTTTCTCCTGCCTCATTTTGCGCCATAAATCCGGTGATGATGACGCGTTTGTGGCTGTGTTGCGCCAACGCCTCCTTAATCAGGGGATAAGAACGCGCACGGTCAACTTCCGGTTGAGTACCAGCTTCTGCACGTAAAAATGCACGTGCATCTTGTGCGACCGCAGGAACATTTTGTTGTGAAAGCAAGGCAGCCAATAAACGTGAAGACCACACTTCACCGTGACCCAACACTGCCGCTTTTTGCGCATCCGTCAGTGGTGCAGCCAGCTCGGCTAAGGTACTGAACTCATCGTGCAAAGAAGCGAGCAATTGCGTCTGCACCTCGCCTTCTAATAAAGATTCAATTAGCTCCGACTGGAATTGTCTTAAGCCTTGCAGTGCTTCATGCGCAATACGGCCATCTTTGTCTAAACCTTCCAGAAACTCGATCAAGCGATTAGTGGTCTTCCCCGCGGCAGATACCACCACCAGATCATTCTCGACAGAGTATTCTTTAAGAATATCGGCCACACGTAAGTAACATTCAGGGTTTGCTAAGCTGCTGCCACCAAATTTATGTAACTGACGCTGTACACTCATTTTTTAGTTCTCCTATTACTGAGCAGCTTTTACAAAGGCTTGATCGAGATCGGCAATCAGGTCTTGTGCATCTTCTAAACCCACAGACAAACGAAGCAGCTGATGCGACACGCCCGCTTCCGCTAACGCCTCTTCCCCCATGGCTCGATGCGTCATAGATGCGGGGTGACAAATCAAACTCTCCACGCCACCAAGCGACTCTGCAAGAGAAAACAGTTCGAGCTCTTTAACAAACACTTTAAGTTGCTCAAATGAGCCTGCAAATTCAAAGCTCAACATAGACCCAAAACCCGACTGCTGCTTTTTCGCGATTTCGTGACCAGGGTGATCTGGCAAGCTCGGATGGTAAATCTTCGCGACCAAAGCCTGCTGTTGTAGGTAGTTGAGTACGTGTTGAGAGCTTTCTTCGTGCACTCGCATACGGGCGCCTAAAGTGCGGATCCCACGCAACGTCATGTAACTATCGAAAGGCGTACCCGTGGCGCCAATACAGTTTCCCCACCATGCAAGTTCTTCTGCGTGCGCTTCTGTTTTGGTGATCACCACACCACCAATCACGTCCGAGTGACCATTAATGTATTTTGTGGTTGAGTGGATAACAAAATCAGCACCGAGATCCAAAGGCTTTTGGTACACCGGAGTCAAAAAGGTATTGTCTACCGCAACCAAAGCGCCCACTTGTTTGGCTTTTTCGCATACCGCAGCAATATCAACCACACGAACCAAAGGGTTCGATGGAGTTTCTAACAAAATAAGCTTTGGCTTTTTCGCTAGTGCAGCCTCTAGAGCTTGCTCATCCGATTGATCAACGAACTGCACTTTGAAGTCGCCTTTGTTAGCTCGTGTATTGAACAAACGGTATGTGCCACCATAGCAATCATGCGGTGCAACAATCAGATCATCTGGCCCAAGAAAAGCCGATACCCACAAGTTAAGTGCGGAAGTACCGCAGTTAGTCACCACTGCGCCTTTGCCAGACTCTAACTCTGATAACGCACTCTCTAGCAAACCACGGTTTGGGTTACCTGAACGCGTGTAATCGTATTTAGGGACTTCACCAAAAGCAGGGAAACCATAGTTGGTTGAAAGGTAGATTGGTGGAACAACAGCGTGGTATTGGCTGTCTGATTCGATACCAGTGCGTACAGCAATGGTCGCAGGCTTGCGGGTGCTCATGGGTGTATCCTTTCACAGGTGATGACTTCTAAATAGGAATGCGCTATATCTAATTTGTCAGATCTATCTGAACAACACTCTTCCTTAACTGTTCTGTTCACTTTACTTGTCAAAAAATGAGACGTCAACACTTCTAGACGTCTATATGTCTTTGCTTGTGGCAGTAAATGCAGCTAAAATCAGCACCTATATTAATTTTCAACTTATTACATAAATGAAGGTGTGCAATGGCTGACTGGAATGGCGAATACATTAGCCCATATGCTGAGCACGGTAAAAAAAGCGAACAAGTAAAAAAAATTACCGTTTCTATCCCGCTAAAAGTTTTAAAAGTGCTGACTGATGAGCGTACTCGTCGTCAGATCAATAACTTACGCCATGCAACCAACAGCGAACTACTATGTGAAGCATTCCTGCACGCATATACAGGTCAGCCATTACCAACGGATGAAGACCTTCGTAAAGACAGACCGGATGACATTCCAACTGAAGCAAAAGCGTTAATGACGGCGATGGGTATCGAATTCGAAGCATTTGACGAAGAATAATTGCTTACAAATTCATCCGCTTTAGGAGCTGCGCCGGGGGCAGTTTTTGGAGATATAAAAAATGGGACGTCAATGCGTCCCATTTTTGTGTTCAATGTGGCTGAGTAAATTACTCTGCCATGTAGTTTTCTGGCATCTCGATACGAGCAACACCGGAATCTACTGCCGCTTGAGCTACCGCTTTTGCTACGCGAGGTAGTAGACGTGGATCCATTGGCTTAGGAATGATGTAGTCGCTACCAAATTCTAGCTTCTCAACACCTGCAGCTTTTAGTACCGATTCAGGTACAGGCTCTTTTGCCAATGCACGAATTGCGTCAACCGCTGCCAGCTTCATGTCGTCATTGATTTCACTCGCACGTACATCTAACGCTCCACGGAAAATGAAAGGGAAACACAACACGTTGTTCACTTGGTTTGGATAATCACTGCGACCAGTACCCATAATTAAGTCATCACGCACTGCGTGTGCTAGCTCAGGTTTGATTTCAGGATCTGGGTTCGAACAAGCAAACACAACTGGCTTGTCAGCCATGAGTTTCAACGCTTCTGGCGGCAATAGATTTGGACCAGATACACCTAGGAATAGGTCTGCACCTTCGATCACATCTTCTAGTGTGCGCTTATCTGTATTGTTTGCGAACAGTTGCTTGTACTCATTCAGATCATCACGACGAGTATGGATCACCCCTTTGCGATCCAGCATGTAGATCTTCTCGCGCATTGCGCCACACTTGATAAGCAGCTCCATACACGCAACGGCTGCAGCACCAGCACCAAGACAAACAATCGTTGAATCTTCAAGCTTCTTACCCTGCAGCTCGATAGCATTGAGCATACCTGCAGCTGTCACGATAGCCGTACCATGTTGATCATCGTGGAATACTGGTACATCACAACGCTCAATCAAACGCTTTTCAATTTCAAAACAGTCTGGTGCTTTGATGTCTTCAAGGTTGATACCACCGAAAGTGTCAGCAATGTTCGCAACCGTATCAACGAACTCGTCGATCGTGCGATGCTTCACTTCAATATCAATTGAATCAAGGCCAGCAAAACGCTTAAACAGTAACGCTTTACCTTCCATTACAGGCTTAGAGGCAAGTGGGCCAAGGTTACCTAGACCAAGAATAGCGGTACCGTTTGAAATAACCGCAACCATGTTGCCTTTCGCCGTGTACTTGTACACGTTGTCAGGGTTTTGTGCGATTTCACGTACAGGCTCAGCCACGCCAGGGCTGTATGCAAGAGCAAGGTCACCAGCAGTTTCTGCTGGTTTAGTTAATTCGACAGCGATTTTACCTGGGGTTGGGTAAGCATGGTAATCCAGAGCTTTTTGGCGATGTTCTTCTTCTGGGGTGGCTGCTTGGCGATTGTCTTCAGACATGGATCGTTTCTCTTTGTTATTTTTAGGTAAGGGGGCATAAATTCTAAAGGATAGAAATCAATCTTCATAGGTAAGATTGCGAGCAATATCCTTAAAAATCCGATAATAAAAGAGATTAGACCAGATAAGTGTGTTAAGCACCTGATTTTCTGGTCAGGTGCTCTTTTTATGATATGAATTCTTTTTGAACAATGCGTCAGTATGTTCGTTACTCTTCATCGACATACTGAGCTTGAAGGTAGTTTTCAATGCCTGACATTTCAATCAAGCCAAGTTGGGTCTCAAGCCAGTCCACATGCTCTTCTTCATCTTCGAGAATATCTTGAAATAAATCACGCGAAACATAGTCGCGAATATCTTCGGCATAGGCAATCGCATCTTTTAGATCAGAAATGGCCGCCATCTCCAGTTTAAGGTCGCATTCGAGCATTTCCTTAGTATCTTCACCAATCATTAGCTTTCCAAGATCTTGAAGGTTCGGTAATCCCTCCAAGAACAAGATCCGCTCGATAAGGTGGTCAGCATGCTTCATTTCATCAATCGACTCGTGGTATTCCTTATCGGCAAGGTGCTTTAACCCCCAGTCTTTATACATACGAGCATGAAGAAAATATTGATTGATAGCGATGAGCTCGTTACCGAGCACTTTATTGAGATGTTGGATGATGATTGGATCGCCTTTCATGACAAAGCCCTCCTATTTGGCTTCTATTAACTTTAGAAGCAAATGAGAAGGTGTCAAAGAGACCAAGTAATCCTCAAAAAGCGATGAGGTAGTTAACTGGCTTGTCTTAATTCGGTGTAATGTGTTTCTGCTAGGATTTCTTTCGCCTGCTTAATGCACTTACCACACTGGCTCCCCAAAGCAGTGCATCTCTTAATGCCTCGAATATCAGTTACACCCTCATCTATCGCCAACTTCCTAATTTTTTTGTCGGAGACGCCATGGCAAAGACAAACGTACATATAAAAACCTTTCTAATAAAAACCGAAGACCAGAATATAAACGGGAATGGTTATTGTTACTACTCGTATTGAGGAAGTATTGAGAACATTTCGTTATATAGGTTTTTGTTCGGAAAGAGAGGATCAATCACTTATGAGGGAACTGCGAATCAGAAAAAACATACTTCAAGTAAGAGGTTGTTTTTTAAAAACAAGAAGGGAGCACCTTCAGTTTGTGCTTATAACTAAATAAAAAACAAATACGAAAAAGGGAAGCCGAAGCCTCCCTTTTCTTGATGCGCTTTCTTCAAAAAGAAGAAGAGTGCAAGATTTCGTTTAATTCGTTAAGAATTATTCGAAGATCTTAGCAACAACACCAGCACCTACTGTACGGCCACCTTCACGGATAGCGAAACGTAGACCTTCGTCCATTGCGATTGGTGCAATTAGCTCAACAACCATTTGGATGTTGTCGCCTGGCATTACCATTTCTACGCCTTCTGGTAGAGAGATATCGCCAGTTACGTCAGTTGTACGGAAGTAGAACTGTGGACGGTAACCTTTGAAGAAAGGAGTGTGACGACCGCCTTCTTCTTTAGATAGTACGTATACTTCTGATTCGAACTTAGTGTGTGGAGTGATTGAACCAGGCTTAGCTAGTACTTGACCACGTTCAACTTCGTCACGCTTAGTACCACGTAGAAGTGCACCAACGTTCTCACCTGCACGGCCTTCGTCTAG